>JAJDES010000413.1 GCA_029259675.1 Planctomycetota bacterium | reverse complement strand
GGAAAGAAACCGTACGAGTCCTTATCGGAACTCCACCAAACCGGGCCCACGTAATTGAAGTCACCAAACATTGCCAGCGGGAAAAGCCCTCCCGCTGTGGCGTGGGCAGCAGGATTTCGGCGCCACCAAATGGGAGCGATCCAATTGGTCGGACCAAAATTGATCAACGGGAACAATCCGGCGTTATCCTTCAACTTGTAGAAGGGAATGACCCAGCCCACGGATTTTTGTCCGTCATAGGCGGCAAGTGGAAACAAGACACTGGTGTAATCCCCCTCCTTTGCAATTAGGGGACGCAGTGCAAAACCCTTGCTGTCGATGTCAAAAAGCGGCCACAGCACAGAGGTAGCGTCGCGATCGTGATAAGCAAGCGGCCAAAGATTCACCCGCTCACGCGACGAATCCCCCATGAAGGGGGAGATCCGAACCATGCGGTCCATCGAACGGCACGAACTGAAACTCAATATGAGTAAAGCCCATGCCGAAAAAACGGCCGCGCCCACCAGCCCTGAAGCCACTCTCTTCATAGCCAAAAACTATAATAGGATTTCTTGGTCCGACAATGTGGGCTCCACCTCGACATGCCGTCACCGGAATGCTCGCGGAGATCCCGGCGGCGCTCATCTTTAGCGCAACGTAAATTCTTGCCTGCTCCCATGCCCTGCTTAGGGTACCCGCTGGGCAAATTACACACCGCTTCGCTCTGCTAATGGTTCGGGCTAATGCCGCCGCTCCTGGTTCCGCTTTGAGTGATGCCCTTTCCTTGATCCTGAAGCACAAGCAAACTCGAGCTCCCATCCCCGCAACGATGAAGGGCCCCACCCAAAGCCAGGCTGTTACCATCACCTAACTGTACCGAGGGAGTCGACTCTAGTTTTGCAATCGCTTGATTCTTGCGCGCACGCGTTCGAGGTGCATGCGCAAATTGTGCAACTCCTCCATGTAGGAAGCGGGCACATCAACGGTTTCGACAATTTCCGCTTCAACTCGGCTCAATTCGTCGAGGCAATCGGCATGGGCGCTGCGATCACATTCAAAACTGCGTTCAATTTCTTGCAGGTGACCATACCATCGAAAGACCTTGCGACGAATCCGCCAACGGTACAGTGGTGGCGCCACGCGCAGCAGTGGGAGTAGCAGAGTCAGTAGCGGCAGCAACATGATCTTGAGTCGATCCAGCGTTGCGGCTACTCCAAACGGAAAAACTCGATAAAGAAATGAAAGCCCGTTTCGAAAGTACTCATCCGCAGCGGGAGCCAATGGTGCTGCTAGGTTCTTCGGCGAGGGAAAACTGTTCGCCGCCGCCAATAGGTCTCCGCCTCCATGGACCTGTTCTGCAGCTTGAATAGCCAAAGGCACCAAGGCCGGATGGATGTCCTTGCGCGCGACGATCACCGCCGTTGGTGCGACCAGGTTGATATTGCGATCGGGAACATTTCGCTCCAAGTCAAGGCCTCCCTGGGGTAGCACCACGTGGGACAAGTAGGGATAGGTGCGAACATAAGCGAGGTGGCGTTCGATATCCACGAGCCGAATTGGGCCCCCCTCCAACTCCATCATGCGCGAGACCTGCTCGGAGTGCGGACCGCTTATGAGCAACAAAGCATCTACCTTTTCCGACAATAGCGAATCCACGGCTGTGCTGGCGTCGTCGCCAAGCAGCTCTGTACTTTGCGCGTCAATACCGTTTGCCTCCAGCAAGTCCATAGCGACAGCACGCGTCCCACTACCTTCCGCACCAACCTGAATCCGCATACCGCGCAGCTCGGAAAGCCGGGTCCATTCAAGTTCAGAGCGACTGAAAATCCACAAAGGTTCGAAATACACACTCGCCAAGCCCTTTGCAAAATCATCGACGTCAGCCGGGGCCGTGCCCCCTTGAACCATTGCGAAGTCAGCTCCACGGCTTCTCAGTAGTTCATAGTTCGCGACGGAACCCGCAGTCGGCAGCAATTGCAATTCGATGCCGGCGCTTGAGAGCTCTTGGGCATAAAGCGCTCCGAAGGATTTGTAGGCACCCCCATCAGCTCCCGAAGCCATTACCAGTTCGCGCGGAGGGGGTGGACCGACAAATTGATAAGCGACAACGGCTCCAACGATTGCGACCAGAATCAAGGAAGCTGAAAACTTCAGCCCGTCCCGGTTCGATTGGGCTTTCTGGTCAGATTTCATTGGGGCATCGTACCGCTGCACCGTTTGCGGCCCTTTCACTTTCACCAAACTTCGCTCAAACCTACGGCACCCCGGCCTACGGGCTTGCTTTCGAACAAGCATGGCATCATTCGTGCCTTCAACGGAGCCACATATGTCAATGCCAGCACTTCGACAGACCTTCCTCGAGGGAGCCTGCTAACTGCAGTTGAACGCGGGCAGGAGCTTGTTTTTGGCACCGTGCATCCACCCGCAATGCAACGCGAATCGCATTAGGTGCAAGGAACCGGCAAGCGCCCACAAAGCAACAATAGGCATGGGCGGCTATCCCACCGTCCCATTTGGATTCGAGTTGGATTCGAGAGTTCGACGCCGGCAAACCGATTGCACCAAGAGCTCGATTTAATTTGAAGCGAGAAGGTCGTCAATCGCGGCCAACAGAGCCGCCGAGCCGAATGGCTTTTGAAGAAAAACCACCCCTTGTTCCATGTTTGCAATGTGGACGGCCTCACTTGAATTGCCGCTGATAAGGATCATTGGAATGTCCGGCCTGATGTTTCTCAATTCCAAAAACACCTGAGCACCCGTCTTGCCCGGCATGGCCATGTCACAAACCACCGCGCAAAACTCATCGGCTCGCTCGGTGAATAGATCCACGCATGCAATTCCGTCAGTTGCTTCAACGACTTCAAAACCCGCATTCGCGAAGATTTTCCGCATGACGAAGCGCACCTCAAAAGTGTCATCCGCCAAAAGCAAAGTCCCCTCTCGAACGCGCGCCGGCTTTGGGGATTCCGTTGAATTTTTTTCTTCAACTTCAGCTGCGGCGCGCGGAAAAAGTACACGGATGGAAGTGCCCTCACCGATAGCGGAATCAATCAAGATGACTCCTCCGTGGGCGCGAACAAGGCCGTAAACAACCGCAAGC
>JAJDES010000412.1 GCA_029259675.1 Planctomycetota bacterium | reverse complement strand
GGTCGCCGTTGATGCCGGTGGCTGAACTGTCTTCGCTGCTGGCGCCGATCAGGATGCGATCGTTGTGGATGGCCACGCTGGTTCCGAACTGGTCACCGGAGCCCGGGTTGGAGGCTTTTAGATAGGCTTCTTGGGTCCAAGTTGTCCCCGTGCGTTGAAATACATAGGCCGCACCTGCGTTGGGGGCGCTATTGTCGTTTTGATCGGCAAGTGGACCTGTCGAAGCACTGGCTTCCCAAGTCGCACCGACCACAATCGTGTCGCCGGAAATCGCGACAGCGGCGCCGAAGCGATCTTCACTTTCCGTGTTGGAAGCTTTCAAGTAAGCCTCTTGTGTCCAGACTCCACCGACTCGTACGAAAACATAGGCGGCACCCGAAGTTTGTGCGCCTATCCCGTTTAGCGGGCTGTCAACTCCCGTCCCATTACTGTCTTCGAAGTAGGCTCCGACCACGAGTGTATTGCCCGAAATGGCCAGGGCGCGACCGAAGTGGTCGAAGGGGTCAGAATTGTCTGACTTGATGTACGCCTCTTGAAGGACGGTTGCTTGCAAAGCTGCTGACGACAGCAGGTTGATCGCGCCAGTGGAGGGGGCGGCTGCTTCGGCCTGAATGCTCAAGCTCGAGAGGACCAGAAGGACTGCGCTGGGGGCTTGCTTGAGGACCATTGTTGTGGGCAGTGAAAAGGTTTGCTTGGGATCGCTGTTAGCACCATCCGCTCAATTCAACTACTTCGGTATACATTAGTTTGCAGGGTTCAAGGGGTGGCAACGGTCAAAGCCGCAAGATGCCTGCACTTCGCCCCATGCCGGCCTGCCGGAGGCTGGCACTGAGGGCCTGGCGGTGAATCAGGTCGGAATTCGGGCAGGTCGTGGACCCGCTTGGGATCGAGCTTAAGCGCCGGGAGTGGGGCGCACCGGTGGCTTGATGCCAGTGCGGTGTTTAGACTCCCGAACCGGCAGCGGTTGGAAGCCCGGGCAGGGCCGTTCGAGTGAAGTTATGAATTGGAATCGATCAGAAGGCGAGACACGACGAACTGCGGTAAACGCAAACGAATCGAAGGGTTGGGAACCTCGGGCCGTGAATCGATTCAAGCACCTTGTCGCACTTTGGATTCTGTTCGGCGCAATAAGCTCTTGCAGTTCAAATCCAGGAGCGGATAGCAGGCCCAACGTCTTGTTCGTGCTCGTCGATACACTTCGCGCTGATCACCTTTCGACCTACGGTTACGGGCGCGAGACTTCGCCGCGTATCGACGCGTTGGGGCAAAGCGGTTGGGTCTTTGAGAACCACATCAGTCACGCCGGACAGACGGTACCCGCCACGATTTCGATGATGTTGTCGAAGGTGCCGGCGGAGCATGGATTCTTGCACAAGGGACCGGGGCATTTTTCGAAGCATCCGCCTTACTTTGATTCCGATTTGTTGCTGCTGCCCGAGGTCCTGCACGACGCGAATTATCGAACGGGCGGATTTGTGGCGAACCCCTTCCTGATGGAGAAGCACAACTTCAATCAGGGCTTTGATTACTTCCTACACGACCAAGGGCGGGGGGCCGTGTTGACCCGTGCGGCCTTGGCTTGGATCGATCGCTCTGCTAAGAAAAGCTCGCAGCCGTTCTTCGCTTATCTGCACTTGATGGACGTGCACAGCCCCTATGAGCCACCTGCGCGCTACGCCAAGTTGTTTGCTGCAGATGAAGATGGATCTTTGGTGTACCACAACGGCCCGGCACCGGATTTAAGCAAGCCGGATCTGGATTTCACGGTGGCCTTGTACGACGCGCAAATTCGGTACCTAGATGACTTAGTGGATGAGCTCTTGAACGGCTTGCAAGAGCGCGGACTCTTGGAAAACACGGTCGTTGTGCTTACGGCCGATCATGGTGACGAGTTTCTGGAGCATGGCGGTTTGGGGCACGGCACCTCCGTGTACGGCGAACTTTTGCGAGTACCTTTGATTCTCTCTTTCCCACCGCTATTGGAGCCCGGGCGCAGGGTTGAACACCTCACGCAGCACATCGATTTGGCCCCAACTCTGCTGGATCTTTTGGGACTTGCGCAACCGTCCAGCTTTCGTGGAAGCAATTTGTTCGAACCCGCCGATTTGATTTTTGCAGAGAACGGAGCTTGGCGAGCAACCTATGCCGCGGGTGCGAAATTGATTGTGAACGGCGATTCAGAGCGCAAAGAGTTATTCGACGAAGCCGACGCGCTCGATCAACGTCGACTAGAGAATCGTGATCTCGAGGCCGAGCTGCAAATTCATTTGGATGACTATCAGCGCTTGAGCGAGCTGTTTGAAGAAAGCCGTGCGCGCGGTGAATCCGTCGATAGCAGTGCCTGGACGGAGGCGGAACTCGAACAGCTGCGGGCCCTGGGTTACACGGAATAGAACGGGTCGCTGCCCAAGGGCATTCGTTTGTGAGCCGGTCGCGGGCAAATAAAAAAAGCTTGCCCACTCCGAGGAGCGAGCAAGCAGAGGTGATTCGTGATGCGTCCCGTTGGGACGAACGGCTCCATCACATTTGGCGCGGCAAGAGGATCTTGGGAGCGGGAACGGAAACGGCATTGAGCGGAATGCCGGCAGTGATGTTTTGGATCCCAGCGGGTGCGTGCAGCTGAATGATGCCGGGTCCGCCGTCTCCACCGGCGCCGACTCCGCCGGTTTGAGTTTGTTGGCCGCCCGCTCCGCCCCGTGCTTGCAGCGCTTCTGCGTTCGAACCCAGTCGAATCGAAACGCGGGATTCGATCACGATGTGCCCGCCCGAACCGCCGCCGCCGCCGGCACCGGAAGGAGTGAAGAAGTTTCCGTTGAACGCAACGAGTTGCCCACGCGCACCGTCGCCTCCGTTTGCTCGGATGGATCCCTGGGCTCCGGTCATTGGATTGAAGAGCCTGACCTGTTTGCGGGCGCTTAGGTGAAGGCCTCC
>JAJDES010000411.1 GCA_029259675.1 Planctomycetota bacterium | reverse complement strand
GGGGTCGGTTCTGCAAGCCTTTCACACACACCTGGAACCGGTTCTGCATGCCTTCCACGAGGAGTTCATGCAGGTATCCAATGGGCGGGAGACCTTGGCAACGGCCGACAATGGGCACTTGCTGGTCAAGTATCCTGCCTTTGTTGAGCAGTACCGGGACTTCCGAATGCGTTTCTCGCGCGAGTTGACGCCGGCACTTGAAGAGCTGAGGCTGAATCCCGCCTCGCTGGTCGACGATTGGACGGAGGGTGTCGCACCCTATGGTTGGAAGCCGGTTGAAATTGAAATCTGGAAGGCTCCCTCCGGGATGTTCCACGTCATGGAACGATTTGACGGGGACGAGCCGAGGGTGCACGAGCCCGTAGCGGAATTGGAACCGCATTTGAATCGCCTATGGTTCCAAGTCTACGTCGTGCCGACTTCGGCCCTGGACCGAGTCGATGACGTGCTTGAGCTGTTTGGCCCCGTCGAAGATTCCGCGACTAGTGTCGAAGTCAAAACGCTTCAAATCAAACCGGACTCGCGCCGGCGCAATGAGATCTTTCTCTCGGCCTTTGTCGACGCGTTGAGCCAGCAAGAGGCTGCACAAGCCTACGACCAAGTGATGGTAGCACTGGGAAAACTAGAGGCCTTCGAGTGTGCGACCGCAGGCTCCATCAGCATGGGGCGAAGCCATCTTGACGGTTACGAACGGATGGAGTTCGGTCGCATGCGTGTGTACGTCGGGCGCGCTCAAGCACCCCAATTGTTCATGGCAAAGGGTGCCGCTGATTACTCGCAAGAGGGCTTGATGGCGCGTTTGGTTTTGAATCGCGGTGACGGTAAGGCTGCTGCCATCAGCAAAATTGCACTCTCAAGTAGTCGAGCCACTCCGAATTATATTGAAGAGGGATGGAGCGTCGTCGGCGAGCAGGTCCCCGATGATCAGCTAAGTGATGTCTTCGAATTCCTGCGCTCCTTGGAATTGGAATCGGGGCAAATCACCGTTAGTGAGCTGAATCTCAAACGCAACACCCACGAGAGGGGCGGAGTCTCAGAGGCCTCCTGGAAGTGGGACGCGATTCTTTCGGTCTGCAGCCCGCGCAATTGAAGCCGGGCACGCCGGACCCGGTTTCATGCAAGTGAATGCAGCGGTGGTGCAACGGCCCTCGAGCGCGATGGAGCGACCGAAGCAAAACGCCTAGGGCGCAGCGTTCGACGCTTCGGGTTCGGTCAGATCGAACTCGAAGCGATTCGCCAGGTGCGGCGGCAGCATGGGGCAGGCGCTCTTGGGGTTCTTGAAGATCCGCTTGCGAACTTTGGCGACTGCGTCGTAACCGAGATCGGCCAGGGGCCTGGGGATGAGGCTCAGCAGGATTCCCATCGCTCGCCACAATCCGCCCAGTGCAGCGAGGATCGGCAGCACGGCCGCGGTGCGCACAGCCAGCTGACCGCGACCTCGGTACAGCACAATGCTGTCGGGCAGTGCGGCTCGTTCGTCTTCACTCGTGCGCTGCGTAAAGGCCGGGCTTTGCAGGGGAGCGAGGCGAATGGGATCGGAGCCGATGTCTTCCGCCAGGATCATGCGCACCCAGCGGTGGCAAAGGCCGCATTCCCCGTCGTAGAAAACGAGTGAGTGCGGTGCCAGGACTTGCGGTGCAAGCCAATTGGGGTCGAAGGTGCAAAGGTGCAGCAAGAGCAGAGCAAGCGCTGGATCGCCGTGTCCGCTCACCACGAGTAGGAAGCCCTGCGTCAGGGCCAAGCCCAGCCAGGGAATCCAGTGCAGGCGCCGCATGAGGGCCAAGGGGAGCAAAGCGGCTTCGAGCACCATGATGGCCCAAGCGCTCGCTTGCCACAGGGCGCTCGGTGCGCGCAACAGGAGCGAATTGAATGCCGCAAGGGGTGCGCTGTCACTTTCGAGTGCGAGCAGCAACCCGCGACCCGCGCGCCAATTCGGGTCCTGAAAATGGAGCCAAGCTTGGCTGGCGTAAATACCGATCAACACTGCCCAGAGTGCCGTGCTCGATTGGCCCCAAGCGCGCCAGTTGCCACTGGGATCGACCCGACCGCGCGCGGGCCAGGATCCGTAGGGCGCGGCCGGTTGCAGCGCGAAAACGAAAATGATGGCAAGCATGCACGCCAGGGCGACTCCCGAAGGGCCGGCCCCCGCTTGTGCCTGGCTCAGCAGCAAGTAGCAGAGGGGCAAGGCCACGGCCCGCAGCCAAAGACCTGCGGCGAACAAAGCAGCCAAGAGGCAACCGCATAGCGAGCCCACAATCGCGCTGCTTTGGGTTGCGCTCCATGGATAGAGGCCGGGCAACCACGAGTCCAGGAGTTCGGCTATGGGAGCGCGGGCAGATGGATTCGAATCCAACGCAGCCCAATCGATCCATAGGCCGCATGCGAAATGGGCGCAGAGCGCGACCCCAACGCAAACGCGTAGGACGCTGAATTGCCCGCCGGTCCATTTTGCTTGGGAGTCCACCAGATGCTGCTCGAAGGCGACTGGGCCGGTCGGGGCCGGTGCGTTGGGCACCGGCGACCGAGGCTCATGCTCGTGAGCTTGCCACGGACATCCTTACTTCGCTCGCCCCCATTCCCAAGCCTTTGGGGCAAAACCAATTTGGGGCTCGAAGCGCTTGCGCACCTCGCTCCCACGCGGGGCTGCAGGGGCCCTAGTTCGAGCCGGCTTCCGACGTGGGCTGCTCTTCGTCCAGGTGCAAATTGCGATTCCACAGCTCGCCGTTGGTTTCCCACCAGCGCTCCCAGGCGCGGGTGGAGTTGCCGGGCTTGGCCCCTGTCAGGTGCTCTAGGGAACGGCGGATGGAGGCGCGGGTTTGGGTTGCGCTGCCGCGCGATTGCGAGGTGGACATGACGCGCGCATCCAGCACCACGCCTTCGGTCAGGACATTGATGATGGGGTCGGCAATGGCTTCGAATTGAGCGACTTCCACGTCGAAATCCTGAAGGTAGGCCGTTTGCTTGCCCAGGAAGATGTTGGCCGCGGGAGCGCGAGAAACCGAACCGGATGATTGCAGCGCGCTGACGAGCGGGCCGACTGCGGCTGCATAGGACATGCTGCCAAGGGCTTCGGCGGCGTTTGCGCGCACCAATTGAGATGAGCTTCCAAGGGCGCGCACGGCGGGCAAGATCAGGGCCGGTTGCTTGGCGTCGCGCAGGGCGAGTGCGGCACCCAGGCGAACATCGTGCGATGCGTCGAGTATGGCGCGCGACAGCAATTCCTTCGGTGCGTGTCCCGGATACAAGCGGCGCAGTGCCAAGCTGGCGAAGCTGCGGCGACCCGCGCTGCGCGAGCGCAATTCGCGCACGAGATCGGCGGCATAGGCCTCGCGTTGGGTCGCTTGGGGCAGGGCTGCAGCGGTGCGAGCGAGGGCGATTTCGCGTTCGGCGGATCGCAATTGCCCTGTGAATTGGAAGTAGGCTCCGCGCAGGTCTTCGCCGTCCTCGGCGTTCCAAGTTGGAATGGCGAGCGGCGGCGCGTTTTGCTCAAGGATGCGCAGGGCCGCGGCGCAATCGGGATCCTCCTCCAGCAGGCGATCCAGTTCCCGCAAGCCCTCGGCGTAGAGCCCCTGGGAAATCTCCCAGCGCGCCAATTCGGCCCGGGGCTCGGGACCGCTATTGCGCTCGATTTGCGAGCTCAATTCGCGCAGTTGCTTCAGCACATCCGCTTCCTCGAGCACGCGCTCGACAGCGGCGGCGGGCAACACCATCCAATCGCCACCGCGCCGGACTTCCCAACCTTCGGAGCAGGGGCGCGCCGAAGCGCGCAGTACTTTGCCACCGGACAAGTGCAGGAGGCGTTTGCGAGGGCGCTCGGGCTTCGTTTCCGTATCAGCCGCCGCAGTTGCGCTGAACTCAAGTTCCGATTCCAAATTCAGCTCCGGCTCAGAATTCGTGTTGAGGACCGCACGAAGTTCTGATGCGGGCGCGCTGCATTGGGCCAGCGGAAGCGACTCCATGCTGAGCCCCAGGCCTAAGCTGAGGATGACGAGATGCGAAGTGCGGGGCATCGGAAACTCTCCTTGGAAGCGGGGCGGTTGCGGGATTCTGTGGAACCGTTCGTGAATGGCTTTAATCGGTGGGAATCGCATCGCAAGCGAAGCTGATTGGATCCGATTCTTGGAGCATTGCGCGCACGCCTGCCGGGGCTCGCCCGGGGAGACCTGCAGCCCAAACGGACCACACCCGGGGCACTAGTGGCGGATAGTGCCCGTGGTTACGGATTCCCACCCGGGCCCGTTTTAAATGCGATCTGAGCCTCGGGAACGCATCTCAGTTGTGCCAATTCGCACATCCAAACTCGCCACTCGGGTCCCCAGCCTGGGGCCGTCGGAGTTGGCCTGCCGGGTGGGCCTTTCGGGGGCTCCCGTCCGGAGTGCCTCGGGACTAGTCCGCGTGCCCCGCTCTCCAGCTTAGCAGCCCATGCAATCCCGTCGAAAACCAGGGGATCCGGCGCCTGTCCAACTCCGCGGCCAATTGGGGCCGACGGTCATTGCTGACCCAAATCTCCTCGGGTTCGAGTCGCTGCATTAGGTGCCCGAACCAGGGACTTTCCGAGCCGTGATGGGGCAGTAGCAGAAGGCTTGTGGGGCGACCGGTCTCGCGCGGGCTCTGCAGGACGTCGCCTTCCAATTGCGCGGCGAGACCCTCGCCCTCGGCGTCGCCGCAAAGCAGCACACGCGTTCCACGGTAACGCAGGTCCAAACTGCGCGAGCCCTCGTTCCCGTGCTTGTTCAGTCCGCGCAATAGATGCAATTCAAGCCCGGGGTCGAGGCCCGAGCTCCAACTCAAGCGGCCGGCCTCCAAGTCGAGTCGCTCGCAATTACTTGCAAGCCGCTCTTCCAGTTCACTCGGCAGTTCACCCATCCATTGCCTCGGGGGCCTGCGTTCGATCGCCGCCGTCAGTGCGGAGGCGTGATCGCGATCCGCATGACTGAGCACCACGACCGGAGCCCGGATCTCCATGCGCGCCATCAAGGGGCCCAATGCCGCACTCCATACATGGGGGCGATCGCGGGATCCCGCATCGAACAGAACAGCGTCGCCGGGTGTGCGCACCAGTACTGCGCTGCCGTGGCCCACGTCCATGGCGATAACCTCAAGGTTGCTGGCACCGGCTTGCCAAGGCAGGAGCAAGAGGCCGAAGAGTGCGGCGGTTGCTCGCAACTTCCAACGCCGCGGCCGGTACATGTGCGCCAGGGCCAAGGCGCAGGCCAGGGCAACTAAGGATGAGGGGCGAGCGGGAAGCGCGTACGGCGTCCAGGGTAGGGCGTCCAATCCGGACAGGAATGTAAGCGTCGATCTCGATGCAAATTCCAGTGGCGCTTCCACACTGTCTAAGCCGAGCAGTTCGAGCCATCCGCCGAGCAACAGGATGGACACGGACGGGAGCAAAAGCGGTGTGGCTAGGATGCCGATTGGAGCCACTTCGCCGAAGGTGCCCCAGGCGATTGGAAGCGTGGCGATGACTGCGCAAACCGAAGTGCGAACGCACATGCGCAAGCGCCAGTTCCAACGCTCGAGCAAGCTGCCAAGGGCCGCCTTCAGTGGGCCGGACCATGGAGCGGCGGAGTGCTTCGGCCGCGCGCGACTTGCGCCGAGCAAAATACCTAGCACCGCCAGGTACGAGAGCTGGACCGAGAGTGATTGAATGGCGAAGGGGTCCACCGAAAGTTCCAAGGCCAGCGCCAGAAACCACAAACTAAGGGAATCGGCCCGGCGCCCTCGCAAGCGGAGTGAGGTGGGAAGTCCAGCACGTGATGCCGGCCGCGAGAGGTGCGGGGCCAACAGGATCAGTGCCAGGGCAATGGCGGCTCGGACGACGGGTGCCGCGGAGCCGGCAACTGCGCAGAACACGAGCAATCCGCCAATTTGCAAGCAACTTGCGACTGCGCGGGCGGGCCCGCTTCCCGAGCTTCCGACAACGAATAGGGAGCCGCGTTTGATGATCCATCCCAGGGGCAAAAGGCACGCGTAGGCGAAGAGCGCGACGTGCAATCCACTGACAGCCAAAAGGTGTCGCGTGCCCGTGCGGGTAAAGAGTTGACGCTGTTCGTAGTCGAGGGCACCGGTTTGGCCCAGCACCAAAGCCAAGCACAGCGCACGCAATTGCCCGTTGCGAATTCGACCCAGGCGCAGGGCCAGGTCCGCTCTCCAGCGATCGATCGAGCGCCGCCAAGTCGGTCCCGCTCCGGACTGACTACTCAGTCGCACGATTTGATCGGGCTTGGGATTCGACTGCAGCGGACGAACAGCCCCTTGGTCGGACTTTGCATGCGATGTTGCTGTGCCCATTTGTTCGGGCGTGGGCAACCCGATCGCCGTGGGGGTCAAGGCGGCGCCTGCGAGCATCAACACGATCTCGCCGGCGCGAGGTGCGCCGGCCTGGCTCTCGTATTCGACCCAAGGTCGTGAAGCGTTGCCCGACTCGAGGGTTCCGGCATTTGCTTTGGAGCCGCCAAGTGCTCGCCAGGCACCGAGCCTGTTGGAGCCAAAGCGCAAGCCCGGCTCCTCAATTGGGTTCGCGCAAAGCGTGCGTGCGGATTGGAAGCGGCTCGCCACCTTTGCGCTGTGGGGTGAATCTTCAAAGCCGCCTGGCTCGGGTGGCAATGGGGCGGCCAGCGCCCGCAAGAGACCGAGTGCGAGCACGCAGGGCAACCACAGCGCTCGGTGATTGTTTCCGCGCGCACGCTGCAGGCAGTGCCAAGCAACCGACAAGCCCAGTGCCAAGGCGACCGCACCGGTCAACATCAAGGGCGCACCGAAGCCCTCGCGCAAGGGTCGCCACAGGCCGAGCAGTGTCCCGCTTGCCAGGGCCGCGCCGAATTGCACCAGGGGCCGGTGCGGGGCCGCGCGGTGGCCGGCCGGATGC
>JAJDES010000042.1 GCA_029259675.1 Planctomycetota bacterium | reverse complement strand
TGCGGACACAGCATCGATGGTCGGGGATCGATTCACACAAGAGATCTCGCAGCCGATTCCGCTGCCTGATCAGCCGGCGCCTCCCTGGCAGATGTCCCTTTCGCAAGTGCTCTTGCTGATCTGGCTAGCCGGAAGCCTATTCGTTCTCGGCGCGTCGTTGATTCGCATCCTGCGCTTCCAACGATGGCTAACCATGGCGAGTCAGGCGGCCTCCGCAGAGATTCAAAATCTTGCAACGCAGGTCGCCACTCAACTCGGCTTAGCAAGAACACCATCGGTCTGCGTAAGTTCAGCCAATCTGTCGCCCCTAGTTTGGTGTTTCGGCACCCGCGCACGCGTGGTTTTGCCCGCAGCCCTGCTGAGCGAGCTAGGCCCGAACGGCATGCGCTGGGTCCTGGCCCACGAACTGGGACACATTCGGCGCAAAGACCATTGGGTGCGCTGGATGGAATGGCTCGCCTGCCTCGCCTTTTGGTGGAACCCCATCACTTGGATCGCACGCCGTCAGTTGCGCATTACCGAAGAGATTTGCTGCGACGCGCTCGTGCTCAATCACTTTCAGCCCAATTCAAGGTCCTATGCCGGCACGCTCCTAAGCGTTGCCGAATTCCTCGCAGCACCGGCGCTCCGCCCACCGGCCGTTGCAAGTGCTATCCACAACGGCGGATCCCTTCAACAGAGACTGGAAATGATCATGTCAGGAACACTGCCGAAGAAAACGCCCCGCGCTTTGCGGACAGGAACTCTAATCGCAGCCGCGTGTTTGCTCTGCATTGGCGTAACTTTCGCCGATGAACATTCGTCCAGTCGCGAACAGCCCACGCGCGCAGCGCAATCCGACCCGGGTTCCACAATCCAGTCGCTGCGGGATCTGATTCATTCCGGAGAGTTGACTGAGCAACAAGCCCAACTTGTCTACGAAATCATCCAACCCGCCAACGCTCCGATCTTGCGCAAACTCGAAGCCTTGTATGCCAACGGAGCGAAGAAAATCGACGCGGTTGTCGAATCCGGAAAATTGCGTAAGGAAGATGGAGAGGCCAAGAAGCAGGCCCTAGGGGCGCAGCTCCAATCCCTGGCTTTCTACATGGAAGTCTTGGACATGAGCATGGATGAGGCCAAACTGCGCTTGGCCGTTGATTCGGGAAGACTAACGCCGGAAGAGGTCGCGGCCAAGAAAGCCGCCTTGGCCGCCATGAGTCCGACTCCTTCCTTCGCGTGGATGCTAGATCACCTGAGCAAAGGCGGCATCGCGCGCGACAAGATCAAGCCGGTGCTGGGCCTAATTGAAAACATCACCTACGAGATGAGAAAGGAAGGGGCTTCCTTCGAACTTGCCCAAACAACCCTCGACGCAATGGTCTCCCTCAACTTGACGGGAGAGCAAATGGATTTGATCAAGAGCCTGGCTTCGAAAGCGGTAAGCAAGCCACTGCAATCCGAGACCGACGAATCCTACGAATGGATCGCCAAGAAATTGTCGGAAGCCGGGACCCCGCGCGAACTCTTGCCCAAAGTCCTTGTCGGCGTCAAAAGTCTCGTCGCGGAAATGCGCCGTGAGGATGAGAAGTTCGCGATGGATCCCAAACTGAGTGAGTACTTTGTCTCACTGGGATTGACTTCCGAGCAAATTGAATTGGCCGAGCACTGCGCTGCGCGTGTAGCCCACCCGCAATACATGGCCGGCGGAGAACGCCAGCCTAAAACCGGCGAACACACAGGTCGCGAGTCCATGGTATGGGTGATTGAGGCCTTATCAAAGGCCGGCGTTCCGCGCAGCCAAATGCACGATGTGCTCGGTTCCATCAAGAAGATCGTAGGGGAACGTCGCAAGCAAGGCGCGGCTTTCGAGCTTGCCCCCGCGATACAAAAACATCTCGTTGAACTCGGGTTGAGCGCGGAACAACTAGCCCTGGTCCAAAGCCTCTCCGAGCGAGTCCACAAGTCAGGATTGGCTGGAGATCTAGCCAAAGAAGGCACAGGTCCAAGTCACACAGAGGGCCGAGACGGTGCACGCGGCGAGCAAGACAATCGCAAGAAGCTCTACCAAAGCTTTGAACACCGCCTCCAGGCAGCAGTCAAAGCCGGCGAGCTCACCGCCGCCGAGGCCGAGAAGAAACTAATGGCACTTAGCAAAAGTCTATTCGGTGACGAGCCCGCCACCATCCCAAGCAGATAAATAGCTTCCGACTCAACTCGCTCGCGAGTCATTCATGCCGGTGCGTTTGTTCACAGACGCACCGGCATTTGTGTTTGGGCCGCACATGCCCTTGGGCGATCTCCCAAGCACTTATCACACTACAGACCCAAGTCTTCAATCAGCCCAGCAGCGACATACGTTGCGCGGAGAACTAGTAGCCCTGCGCCCATTGCAACTCCAAGTAGCGTGACCAGCGCAGCTTTGGATCCGTCGGCGGATACAAGACAAAATCCAACAAGTCGCCTCCTCGGTATTCGTTTGGCGGCAAGACATCACGATACCCATCCGCGACCAATGGCGTGTAGCCGTGACCCAGCATGGTGCGCAAAGTGATTGATTCTGGGCTTCCCGGCTCATTCCATGGAGCATTCATGAAGTGACTGAGAACCTTGTTGGGATTGATGTAAAGCGCCATGCTTTTGAGAGTGGCCTCGCTAAAACTTGAATGTTCAATTGCTTCCATGCGTTCAAACCATGCCATCCAGCAATCCTTCCAGTATTCCGGGTCCGCGGCCCCCTGGTCGTTCAAGCGCAGCGCAAACTCCTCCGGAGACTCTTTGCTCATCCCCCAAGACTCAAGACCTAGGAGCGTCTGGAAACCCTCCAAGTCATAGGAATCCTTTAAGCCTTTATCGATAATAACAACGAGCCTATTCGTCAACCCGAAGTCAGACACATAGGCAAGCTCGAAGCTCGTTTCATCTCGAATGAGTTCCATCAACGACAAGTAACGCGAGCGGTCGATCTCCGACTCTGCGCCCAACACGGAAAGCACTTTGCAAAGATACAGGTACTCGAGACTGCCCAGGTCTTCGCGCTTCGACAACTCGGTGAACTCCGTTCGGGCATCCGGATCCAAACAATAAGCTCTCATGGCAACAATAAGTTTCAGCCGGCGCCCGTGGATGCCTTTGGATCCAAGAAACCTATCTTTCAGAAAGTCTCTCCATTGGGCTCGGCCCTCAAGCGCCACTGCACCTAAGTAGAAACGTGCCCCATGATAAATCCCCCCGTAGCCCCCTAAATCCGAACCTGGAACCCACTGATCGACCCAAATTCGGGGTAAGCCAACTCCCGCATCAGCAAGGCCTTCCAACCAAGGAATTGAACCGGGGTCCTTGGTTACTCCCAAGATGTACCAAAGCACATTCACATACATGCGTACATCAACGGGCAAATTCAACAGCCAATCAGCGCCCTCTCGCTTCCAGCCTTCAATCCCATTCAACTCTGCGATTGCCAGGCGGCTGGCCTCCGGCCCAAATCCGATTAGATCTCGGACTTGCCTAGCCGGCCCACCGTGATAATTCCAAAACGGATTGTGGACGAGGCCAGAGTCCTCGCTTTCGCCTGGCCCAATGCCATCAAGAACCACCAGGTCATGCAGCAAGGAGCGAACATCATCCAAGCTCTGCTGCGCGGATCCAACCGCCGGCTTTGCAATCTCAGTGCCTGACAGTGATTGACCGCTGCTCGAAAATGCAGAGACAATCACCCAAACGAAAGGCACTACGATCGGCGCCAAGCGCCCAAATGACGGCGAGTGGCCCCCTGTTCTCTGAATCATGGCTCGACGCCTTCATTACGCAGGTCAATTTGCAAACACGATGAACCCTGCTCCCGAGGCCTTTCCGGATTTTTCGAATGGCCACCACAAGCGGCAAGCCGCTCACTCACCGAGCTTTCGCGATGCATTAGAGGCCTCAGCAGCAATCGAATGACCTTACGCAAGGCGACCTAGTGAAGTTGGATTTGCTTTCCAGTCCTGCCGGACAAGTAAAAGAACATCTGGCTATCCGCAATATCCTCAATAATCAATTGCTGAGGCACGAGGCAGAGATCATCCACGCCGTCTCCATCAATATCCGGAACTATCCGCGAGTGCTTTGCCCTCATAACCCACCTTGAAAGGGGTCTCAAATAGGTCTCGTACAAGGCGAGCCCGCTTGATCCATCAATGGCTCTAATAAATTCAAACTGATTGTCCTTCAGGTGCTTCACCCCCACAAAGAAGTCCTGCACGCCATCCAAATTGCAGTCCACGCTCATTCCACCCAAAGGAAAGGTCGCCCCGCTTTTTTCACGTGGAGGGACGCTATAGAGCAGCTCCCCAGTCTTCCCTGAAAGCAGCGTTAGAGATTTGGGAGCCTGATCAGGAGAACTGTACAACAAGTCCTCCCACCCATCACCATCCGTATCGGGCACAGACGTGCACCGGAATCGCCCCGAATCACGCCTTCTATATCCTGGGCCTAATTGAATGCGCAAGACAGGCTCAAGAGCTTCATTTAGGAATGTGAAGCCTCCAACACTATTTGATTCGCTCCTGGGATCATGGGAAGCAACGACATAACGGTTGTGCCCAGTTTCGTTGTTTTGTAGCCGTTCAATGCTAAAGCCCAAATTCCGGTTGCTCACATCAACGCGATAGCGGCCAAGCGTTTCCCCCGTTGCAAACGAAGTGAGCCAGACGGTTCCCCGTATTCCATCAGTCCCAGATTCGTTCCACGGATCCCCAATAATGAGATCGTCAAAGCCGTCGTTGTCGCGATCGTGTGCTCGCAAGATTCTGTAACCAAAGGACCCCCTTTCCGGACCAAAATAATGCTTCAGTACTCCTCCATTGGATCCTGAAACGAATACAACGGCTCCACACAGCTGCATGGATTCATCATGAGCATCGGGAGCCCCCAGCACCAAATCGCGAATACCATCAGCATCCAAGTCCTCTACAAGCAGCACGTCGTCACTTCTCCGCATGTATTCAGCGGGAAGCTTGCAGCGCAATAGGACTTCTTCAGGTTCTGTAGAAATCACACAGTACTTGCCGGCATCGGCACTGTTGGCGCTTTCGTTCAGTGGTAGAGCCCAAATTGCACGCCCCGTAGAGTCTTCCAAATCCCCATCGAGCTCAGCGAAGTCCGCTGACTCCACTTCGACACTCGCAACGCCGTCAGGCATGCATGAGGAGGCTAGGAATGCAATACCTACGACACCCCCTGCGCGAATCTGGAAGGATTTCAAGAATCGAGTCAGTAAACGAATCACCATTATTCTGTACTCGACATTGGGGCTTGTGAGTTCTCTTTACCCTCAAAATCAACTGCTACGGCCTAGCGCCATGCTCTCCAATCGCTGGCTCAGCAGCCATGAAGAGCCCTCTTGCCAAGTACCCGGCCTTATGTCGGCCTCAATAGCACCAATGAATGAGCGCCCTTAATTGCCAGCTTGAACCCCCACGGTCCAATGCGGTTTCTCTAAACGCCAACATTTCTTGACAAATGACGACTTCACCAAGGCTGAAGACAACGATGGGCGTTCGAGCACGAATCCTGCCTTCGACTCAGCCGCGGCTGCAAGACTTCAATAGACCGCAGTCATTGCAACAATTGATAGTTATGGGCTTCATCTTTTTCAATTCGCACATAGGCCCCAATCGGATACCCAAAAATTTCCGCCAAGCGGGCGCACCCGAAATCCAACCGGAAACAAGCACGTTGCAGTAAGTGCTATCTGAAATGTAGCCCCCCGGGGATGTGCCTCCGCAATCGGAGCACTCCTTTCGGATGTCGGGACAAGCCCATCCGAAGCATGCTACGCCCGACACCATTGCTGCGAAACGCAGCCAGGAACTCATCGGTGATTGAATGTGGGCACCTGCTTGCGAGCGCTCAACTTGCTCAGGGTGATCAAGTGCCCGTAGTTATGTACTGGTGGAAATCTTCGCCCAAGTATTGCTTGAGGGCGATGGCGTCGCTTTCGTCGCTGCCGTTTCTCCAAATGGTGAAGGCCTGATCCGCTTCGTCGATTCGATTCAGCTTGGTGAGCGCGATGCCTTGAAACAGCGCGTTCCACGGACTGTCCTTGGCTTTCGGGTGCACCAGAAGCACGAGTTCCGTGTTCTGCAGCGCACTCTTCCAATCGCCGGCGCTCAGGTAGGCCAAGCCGATGTTTTCGATCGAACCCGCGACTTCCTGGGTACTCATGCGCTTGCGCGACGCAGCCTTCCAAGCGTTGGCGGC
>JAJDES010000410.1 GCA_029259675.1 Planctomycetota bacterium | reverse complement strand
CTTGGGTGGCCCGGGACTTGCGCGTCACCTATCACTTTTTGGACATCAATCTCGAAGAGCCCGAGGATGTGGATTCAGCATGGTGTGCCGCCACCGCTGAGTTAGCGCGCAGTTTGGGAGCGGCTTGGCTCTGCGGCGATGCGGGCTTGTGGCACATGGGCCCCAGGGATCGCGGGCACGGAACCTTGATGCCGCCCATTCTTGAGGCTGACTCCGCCCGTGATTTGGGTGACGGCGTGCGCCTTTTGCGCGAGGCAACGGGCTTCGAAGTCTTGCCGGAAAATCCGCCGGCGAGCGTGTATGTGGGGCGCATGCATCTGCTCGATTATTTCGCGGCTGTTGCCGAGCGCGCCGACAGTGGGCTGTTGATCGATGTGGCGCATTTGGCGATTTATCAGCGCGTGATGGGCTTGGATCCGCGAACGGCTCTGGACGGCTTTCCCTTTGAGCGCGTGGTTGAGATGCACGTGGCCGGCGGCAGAACCTTCGAATGGCAGGGGCGCACGTTTGTCGACGATGATCACGGCCTTGGGGTGTTGGATGAAACCTGGCAGTTGTGCGAGGAGTTCGTGGAACGCGCCCCGAACTTGAAAGCCTTGATTTTCGAGTGTGAGCGCAATTCGATTGAAGACGTAATTCCGGGCTTCGAACGATTGAATGCGATCTTCGGCGCGGGACCGGACAATAGCGGGCTGAATGAGCAGGCCGCGAATGGGAGCGACTCCCGTGGCTGATCACAGGCGCTTGCAGCGCAGCCTTTTTCGGATGCAGCTCAGTCCGAGCTTTGCAGCAGCGCTGCGGGCCCGTGACCCCGAATGCATTCGGTCTACGGGCTTGAATGACGCGGATCTCGAGTTGCTCTTGGCCCTGGACCCGGCGGGGGTCAGTGCGGATCCGGGTGGGCGCCGGCAGGGCCAGTTGCTCGGCAATTGCAGCGGCGAATTCATGGCCTCGGTATTTGCCGCGGAGGTTTGGTTCGGTTTCGAAGACGTAATGCCGTCATTCCTCGGCGCGGAAGAGTTCCATTCGGCGATCGCGAATGACACGTCCTTGCCCTTGGCCTTCGGAGATTACTTGGCGCGCACCTTGACCGGGGGGGCGTACGCCAGCCTGCATGAGTTGCTTCGTTTGCAGCGAGCCTTGGCCGCTGCACGCCGTTCGGAATTCCCCAGTGTCCAAGTGAGTCCCGGTGAATGGCGTTTGGCGCCGGGGGCTCAGCTGCTGGAGCTTGCGGCCGGAACTTTGGGTTGGCTGGCGGAGTTGGGGCGTGTGCTCGAGGGTGCCGAGGCTCCGTCGCATGCGGCGAAATTGGGCGATGAGCGCGAGTGGGTTTTGCTGTCCGCCGCTCCCAAGGCCGGTGCGCAGATTCTGGCCGACGTTCAGACCGAATTGTTGCAGCCGACCCTGCGCACGCTTTTGTTGGCTACACGCGACGGACTGGTCATGGAAGCGCGTGACGAGATGGCCCTTCGTTGTGCCGTTTCCCGCGCCGAGCTGGATGCTTTTGCCGAACAGCTCGCACGCGAAGGCGTGCTTTTATTGGGGAAATAGTGACACCAAAATGAGAGCCGTTTGTTCTAGGAATGGCAGGGAGTTCTCCCGGTGCGGAACCCGGGGAGTTCGGGACGGGTTTGTTCGAGATGTTTGAGCGGGGCATCGGGCCCGTAGCTTGCTCTGGATGGGCCTCGACGGCCTGGTGTGAATAACTTTGACGGAAACTTTTTCCAGCCTCGATGCCTCTATTGGGGTAGTGGCCTAGAATTGCTGGGGAGACCCCCGCGCCGATGATTACACCGATTTTGACCGCCATGCTCGCCCTGGGCCCCGTTCAGGCTGGAGCTGACAATCCCTCGCTCGCCTTTGCGGATCCGCAACCGGCTGGAGCCTCCGCGGGCTCCACCTGGGATGATTTCCAGGCGTGCGGCAGTCTGGCAGGAGGCGTGACGCCCACGGCGGGTATGCGACTGCCGCTGGAGGAGATGGAGCGCATCCTCGGCTTGGAACCCGTCAGGCCTGGCGATCCCGCCGTCAGTGTGCAGAAGATGGGTGTTTCCAATACCTACACGATCACCCTGGCGCAAACGGGGACCGGCTATAAGGAAAAGTACCTGCTCCAAGTGCCGCCCCATTTCGGAACCGATCCCAAGGGACCCAGGCCGCTACTCGTGGCGTTTCACAAGTTCGGTTCCACGGTGCAGGACATTCCAGTCAACACCAGCTTCGAAGAAGAGTGCTTGGATCGCGGCTGGTTCCTGGTGGCACCCCTGGGGGCTTCGACCAAGTCATTCAGTTCGCTGCAAAGTCAGATCAATACCGAATTGGTTCTGACGCATTTGAAGACACGCTTGGGCGGGGCCATTGATGCGAGCCGGATTTATGCCGTCGGCTTTTCCATGGGCGCCAACAACGCGCTCAATTTCGCCGCGCGACACCTGGATCAAGACGGCCCCATGTTCGCTGCGATTGTTGATCACAGCGGCGCGATGAGTCATCCGCACTCCTACGTGAACAACGAGGCCAATCAGTTCCTCTTCGAATTCTGGTTTGGCGGCACCCCGGAGCAGAAGCGATTCGAGTACTTGCGCTCTTCGATGTTCGACATGGTGAAGGTGGCGGAGTCAGCGGCCTTTGGGGGCCTCCCCGGCACAGGTGGCACTGGAGGAACCGGTGGCGTTCCGATTGACAACGATGGGGTTTGGCAAGTTCGTAAGATTGATGACTTGGCGCGCAATTTGACCCACGTGCCGTTGAAGGTCGTGCGCGGACAGCACGATCCGAATGAGCACATGGTCCTGCAAACGGACCTTTTCGTGCGCCACTTCTCAGGCATGGGCGGAAAGATCGATTTCGAGATTGTGCCTGGCGTATTTACGCACGAGTGGGCAACGCTCGATCAAAAGGGCGCTTGCGATTGGCTTTCCCAGCACTCCCTGAACATGCCCCGGGCCGCACGTACATTGGCCGATCGCGACGGGACCTACTTCTACTTTGACGTGACGCAGGCTGAATCGGGATCCTTCAGCCCCTTTTCCTGGCGCGTGGATTCGGATGCCAATCGTTTGGATCTCTTGGAGACCGCCAACATCGATCGAGTTTCCCTGCGCACGCGCGACGCGGGTTTGGATCCGTTCCAAACGATCGAACTCAACTTGGGCGCCTTTGACGGGCTAGGGGACGAAGTCGTGTTGCGGGACATTGACTTGAGCCCCAGCATCGTTCTGCGAGACGGCGTCATGGACAACAGTTGGAAGTGGAATGCAATGACGAAGAGTCTGCGCATCATCGAATCCGACGGCGAGCGCCACACATGGACAATCGTTCCGCCAACGGCGCAAGCGGCTAGTTCGAAGTTTCGATCCAATTAGCGGAGCGGAATTTCATCCCGACTGGGATGAAGCGACAATTGGAGTTCGATGGCTCAGCTGCCGTTCCAGCCCAAATCGCCGCCGCAGACCCCGATATCCTGCTGAGGTTGTGGACCGACGAACTTGCGCGGACCTTTTGCTCGGGAGCTGGGCGCAGGTGGGAGGCGATGTCGAGTTGGGTGACGGGGAGGGGCGATTTGTGGATGATCGAGCGCAAGTGGCGAATTCCGGGCGCCTCATTCGCCGGCACAAAGCCGCAAGTTGATTGCACAGAATCGGTGGTGAGTCTTTGCAGCGCGACGAGCACCACGCAAGTTCGTCAGTTCGTTACGGTTGCGGGCTAGCCGGAATGGAACTCACTTGGCGTTCGACGCTCCCGCGCAGGCTTGAGAAATCGGCGTTTTTGCGACGAATTGCCGGATGACTGCCGCCCAGAATGATTGAGCTTCCTTCCCGCACCCTGTCACTCGGTTCCGACGACGGCGATCGCAATGCACACAGCCACATCCAAAAAGAGTTGGTCTAGACACCTGGGAACGATCATCGGCTATGAGGGCTGGGTGATTGGCCTGACTTTCGTGCTCCTCTCCGGTGCCCCTCCGCTCGACGCACTCCGCTACATTCTGCCAAGCGCAATTTTGTGTTTGGGCTTGGCCCTAAGTGCCGTGATCGTGCTGGAGTTGTTGGAGCAGCATCCGGCGAATACTTCGGCATTGAGGACTCGAACGCTGTGGGGGCTGCTCTTGACCCACAGGGGCATCAGGAGGCTAAAAATAAAAGAGTGGCTCATGCCCGGTATGCTGTCGAAGGATGCCATGCAA
>JAJDES010000409.1 GCA_029259675.1 Planctomycetota bacterium | reverse complement strand
GAGGCGCGCCGCCCCAATGCCACGATCGCCTTTGAAAAAGTCGATCCGCACTCCGTGGGCCAAATGATCGCCATGCTCGAAATCTCCGTGGCGTTGATGGGCGAGCACTACAACATCGACGCCTTCGACCAACCGGGTGTGGAAGCCGGCAAGATTGCCGCCTACGCGCTTATGGGGCGCAGCGGGTACGAATCTCGTCGAGCGGAAATCGAAGCGGCGAGTTCCGGTGTGGAGCCGCGCAGGGTCTGAGTTAGACCTTCCTGCGGGGGCTTGCGCGCTGAGTTTGCAAACGTGTCTCGCAAACGCCGGCGGGATGTGACTGCCTTTCAGCGTTAACTCAATCGCGTTCAATCAACCGCGTCAAATCAGCCGAAAACGACTAGCGCTGTGCGCGGGTGTGCCGAGCTTCAGTCGCGCAGGAAGCGATTGCACTCTTCACCCAAGTTGTGCAACGCCTCGGCTTCGGCCGCCATGATCTGTTCGTCCTGGGCCAGGTAATTCCAGTCGTAGTCGTAGATCTCCACATTAAAGCTGAGTCGAGTCAGGGGCACGCGCACGATGCCGCCCTGGACCCACATGCCGATCTCGCCCCAGCCGGCCATTACCGGTCGTCGTGTGGGACTGGGGGACAGTAGGTTTTGACCCAAGCACCAGTCCCCGCGCTGCGCCGGATCGGCGCCGAGCATTTCCAAGAGCGTCGGCGCCAGGTCCAAATGACTGGTGACGTGCGTCTCAATGCCCGCTTCGATTCCCGGGCCACGCATGAGCAGCGGCACCTGGACTTGCACCGGCGTGAAGTTGGATGTGTGTCCGAAGAAGCCGTGTTCGCGGAATTCCTCACCGTGGTCACCGGTGACAATGACGATTGTGTTCTCCAGTTCGCCCGACTCTTCAAGTCGACGCAACAATTCACCGACTTGCCTGTCGGCGTGATGCAAGGCGTTGCGATAGCGATTGAAGAGTTCGCGCCAAATGGCGGGCTCCGGCGGTTCCGTGCGCGAAAGTGCCACGTAATCAATCGTCTCAGCGGAGGGCTGGAAGGGCGCCCGATCGGGGGGGTGGCTGTAGGTTTGATGGGGCGAATCAAACAGCAGGAACCCGAAAAAGGGCTCGCTTTGATCGCGCTCTTCCCACCATTCGCTGCAGGAGTCCACCAGTTGTTCATCCCGGCGCCAGGCTTCTTCTTCGTCGTCGAAGCTGTCGTAGACCTGTTCCTGAATACGCGTCCACGCGGTGGAACGCAATTCCGGGTAGGTCATGGACGCCGAAGAGAAGATGCGCAGGTCGTAATCCAAGTCGATCAAGCTGTCGACCAGGAGTGGTGAGCGGTTTTCGGCGAGCACGGGGAACCAATAGGAGCCGTGCAGGCCGTAAAGCATGGAGAACAGGCCGAAGCGCGTCGAATTGCCGCCACTCACATGTCGATCGAAGCGGCGCGAGCGATCGGCGAAGGCACTGAGTTGGGGCGTGATGTCGTCGTTCAGCATGTCGCTGCGCCAACAATCAATCACGCAAATCAGAATGTTCGGGCGCGGTCCGGCGGGGTCGATGTCGGGCGCTTTGATTTCCGTCAAGCGCACGCCTTCCAACTCAATGCGCGGCCGTGCGGGCAATTCCATGCCGAGCACGGCACTGGCCAAATCATCGACCGGGAGCGACGGATAGCAGGGGAAGAGTCGCGAGAGGGAAGTTACCTGGTGATCTCGCTCCAAATCGGCTTGGGCGTAGATGGTCTTCTCCAGCAGGATCACCGAGAGCAACATCGCCGCCCATAGCACCGTGGGTTGCAAGCGAAGTAGGAAGCGGCGCGAAGTCGCGGGTTTCAAGCGGGCGCGCTCGCGACGCTCGTGGTCGCGCTTCGCCAAGCGCAGCGCGCGCTTCCACAGCAACAACTGCAGGGTAATTCCGCCCGCGAGCAAAAGCGTGACCACCACCCATACTTGCCAGCCGAAGGAAACCGAGTCGCCCGAGCCGGGCGTGTACAAAAGGTTCCAGATGTGACCGTTGGTGAAGTGATAGCGGAACAGGTTGTAGATGCGCGTGTCCACAACCAGCAGCACTTGCAAGGTCGTCCAGAGCACGGCTTGCATGCAGCCCAGGGTCTTGGTTGATTCCAATCGACCCGAAGCGAACCAAAGCCCGGCACCCGGGAGCAGGCACAGGGTGAACGCGGTTGAGATCAGAGCCAAGGGCAAGAACAACAACGCCTTGGGTCCAAGTCCATCGGGTGCGTGGCGCAAGTAAGTGGCGCCGAGCACAACCGCGATGCCGATGTTGGCCAGCCAAAGTCGAATGCTGGCGGCACGCCGTACGGAACTTAGATTCCGTGCGGGCACGCTCGGCGCCGCACTTGCAAGTTGCGGGCCGCCGGGATGCGTGGTTGGGGGTCTTTGGGATTCTGAGCGCATGGCGGATTGGCCGAACATTCTAGCCGCAGGAGCCGATTCGATCCCTAACGGCTGCGATGGAAGCCCTCCCGAGCCCCATTCGAAGCTTCTTGGGAGACTTCGAGTCCCGTTTTCGGCCACTGGGCAGGGTTTTGCTCGAAGTTGCTTTCGATTGAGCTGCCGCTGCCGCGGGGCCAATCGGAGAAACCAATCGCAGGAGTCCGCTGCGTCAGGCTAGAGGCCGCACCGATTTTCGAAGGTGTTGGGCGTGGTGATGCCCAGCGCCTTGCGAGTCTCGAGCAACTTGCGCACGGCTTCCTCGGAGAGAGGCTCAAGGCCGCCGCGGACGGTATGTGCCAAGTAGAGAATGCGCGTGGTGTGCTCGAGCATGTCGAGCTTCTTGTAGGCATCCATCAAATTCGAACCAAGCGTTACCGAGCCGTGATTCTTCATGAGCATGGTGTCGCAGCAGCGCACCAACTCGCGAATGGTCTCGGGCAACTCGGGGGTCCCGGGCGTTCCAAAGGGCGCCGTCGGGATGCCGCCGATGGTGACGACCACCTCGGGGATGATCGGCATCTGCAAGTCGATGCCGGCCACGGTGAGAGCGACTGCATGGGGCGGGTGCGCGTGCACAACGGCGCGTATGTCGGGCCGCTCTTCGTACGCAACCAAGTGGATCCCGATTTCCGAGGAGCAGGGCGGTCCGTCGCCCAACACTTTTCCGCTCGCGTCCACACGCGTGAGGTGATGGGGCTCAAGAAAACCCTTCATGCTTCCCGCGGGCGTGATCAAAAGCGTGCCGTCGTCCATGCGCACGGACAGGTTCCCATCCGCGGCCGCGATGAACC
>JAJDES010000408.1 GCA_029259675.1 Planctomycetota bacterium | reverse complement strand
CTTTGCGCAGGCCGGTCTTGGTGATGCGATTCAAATCCGTGCTCACCTCCTCCGCGGCTTGGTAACGTTCGTCGGGGAACTTATCCAAGGTGCGCATGACGACCTCGTCCAAACGCGTGTCGAGCCGCACCACTTGCGACGGCGGTGAGAATCTCCCCAGGGGCAGCTCGCCCGTGAGCAATTCGTAGAAAACGACGCCCAGGGAAAAGATGTCGGCGCGGTGATCGACTTTCGTCGGCGATTCGAATTGTTCGGGCGCCATGTAGTGCGGCGTTCCCATGACTTGAAAGGTCTGCGTCAAGCTGGCCGCTTTCGAGTCGGAGCTGAGCATCTTGGCCAAGCCGAAGTCCGTGATCTTCACGCGCCCGCTGCGGTCAATCAGAATGTTTTCCGGCTTCACATCGCGATGCACGACGCCGTGTTCGTGGGCGTACTGCAGGGCCGAACAGATCTGGCCGACGATCTCCAGGGCCTGGGCCGGTTCGAGCAAACCCGAGCGCATCGTTTGTCGCAAAGTGGCGCCGTCGATGAATTCCATCGCGAAGAAGAAGGTGCCCTCGCGCTCGCCGAAGTCATAGACCGAAACGATGCCCGGATGGGAGAGCCCGGCCAAGGCCTGGGCTTCGCGCATGAAACGTTCCGCAAAAGCGGGATCCCGATCGGGACTGGGTGGCAGCACTTTGATCGCCACCAATCGCTTCAGATCGCTGTGCATGCCGCGATACACAACGCCCATGCCGCCGTGGCCGATGAGCGCCAAATCCGTGTACTGCGGGAGTAGCTCGGCAATGCGCTCGGGCTCCGGCAAGGGGGGCGGCGGGCCGCCGCTGCCCGTAACGACCAAGCTGGAGGCCCACAGGCCCAACTGCATCAGGCACTTGGGGCAAATGCCCTGCAGGGCTTCAGTCTCGCTAAGGGCGCTCTGACAGCGCCTGCATGTGCTTTGGGTTTCCATCTTGCTGGCCTCCTTGGGCTCGGGTTCACCCCTAGCAGCAGCAATCCCGTTCGCAGGTTACCGGCGACTTTGCGAATTTCACGAAAACGCGCTCCCGAGGGCCTCAAAGAGGTCGCGGATCTCCAATTCAATCTCGCGCGGGTCGCCAACCGTACCTGCGATCTCCTCCTGCAAGCGAGCCCGAAAGCGCTGGCGCAGCCGGTGCGCGGCGGCCTTGATAGCCCCCTCGGTAGTCCCCAATTCGGCGGCGAGCGATCGATAGGCAGCCGCCTCGCCACCGACCAAAACGGGCCTCAGCCCCTCGAACAGTCGCGCTTGATCCCGTTCGCGATACTCCAGCTCCAATCGCTCAACAACCTGGCACAGAACGGATCGCGCCCAACTGCGCTGAAAAAGCACTTCCGGAGAATCCGCCGTGCTCGGCTCCTGCGAGTAGCGGTCAGCGGCGTGTTCAAAATCCATCGCGAGCGGAGCTTGGCCCCCGCCCCGCTTTTGGGCACGGCTGCGCTCGCGCTCGTTGATGCGATGGTGCTTGATGCCGGTCAGCAACCACGATCGAAAGCGCCCTTTGTCCGACTCCACGCGCATCAAGTCGCTGCGCTCGATGATTTGCGCGAAAAAGCCCTGCACCAGATCGCGCGCCTCTTCACCATCGCAACCATCCCGGCGCAGGTAGGCATAAAGCGGGTACCAATAACTTTGCGCCAGGTTTTCAAGCGCGGCTCGCGCATCGGGACCGGGTCCGCGGCCGGCGCGCATGACGACGCTCCAGCGAGTCGTCAAGAAACGCCGCTCACCGCCGGCAAAAGAACTCTGGTGCGATGACTTGGATGGTTTCAGGTGAGGAGCTCCGACAAGGGGGACATGCCTCTATTCGACTCTTCGTCCGGACACTTGTTCCAGGCTTCCGTACGGGAGTTCAGCAAGCCTAGGGCAATTCCTTGCTTGGGTTGCGCTCAAAAATCTCGCACTCGTCGGGCACCGCATTTCCATTGGCATCTTGACTGTCGCCCTGCAGGATTTCGATCAAGTCGTAAATTTCGTTCTCGTTGCAATCCTGGTCGCACTCGTCGGGAATACCATCGCCATTGAAGTCGGTGGAGATGCCCATGGCGATGTCATCCACGTCGGGAAAGCCGTTCAAATTGCAATCGGATTCGGGCGTCACGTAGCGCGACAGAGAAGTTGCTAGGCCCAGGGGATCCGTGGCCGTAAAGCGCAATTCGTAATACAGGAAGTCACCCGGATCCGCCGCATGGGGCACGAGCACGGCCGGCGTATCGCACAGGGCCAGGGGCGTTTCCTGGTGGGTGTGAATGTTGTGATGCAAGATCAGCTGCCACTCGCAACTCACTTCAAAAGTTGTGTGTTCGAGGTCCAGGGTCTCCGTCGCCAAGTAAATATTGGTGTTGGCCGAGTTTGAGAAGAAACGCGGCAACCCGCGCGGCTTGATGCGCACGCTGGGCGGCGTGTTGTTCAAGCTCAAATCGATTTCCTTGCAATCGGACAAGCTGGCGCCGTCAATCACCGTCAAGCGTACGGTGTAGTTGATCGGCTCGGTGCCGGGATTGATTGGGGCCGCCAGGACGCGCAGCTCACCGACGCTGAAATAGCCGAAGAGTCCTCCGGGCTTGCCGTAGAGCCGAATGCCGTCGGCGGGCTGCGGCGTGAAACGAATTTCAAAACGCTCGAAGTTCACGTTCGGCAGGCCGTTGGCATTGGAACTGCCCGGAAAGAGCGGGTTGAGCTCGAGCCCCTCCGCATCAAACCATTCACCGCTTCCGGGGTCGCGCAACTGCACCGTCATCGTGTCGAAGAAGCCGCCCAGGGTCAGGGCCTGAACGCCCTCCTGAAAAACCAATCCCTGCAACACGCGCGCAGTAGGGAAGGTGTACCCGATCCAATCCTCGAGCGCGTCGATCTCCGGGTTGTACTTTTGAACGGGCAGCGGATTGGGAAAACCCATCACGACTTCCACGTGCGTCGTATCGAACTGTCGCGAAAAGTTTTGCGAGCCCTTGGGAGCGTAATCCTCGTCGCGAATGATCTCGGGATCCAAATTCCCGACACCAGTCGGGTGCGGCGGATCGAGCTCAAACACCTTGGCCACGATCGTGCCGTCCTGGGTGATGTCCTCTTCGGGATAAACGCGTGAGGGCCCGGGCACCAAACTCTGGGGCGTGTCCGTGCCGAAGTCCCAGACATACGTCAATTCGCCACCCTCCGGATCGGTGGAGTTCTCTCCGTGAAAGTGAACTTCCAGTGGGCTGTATCCGTAATGTGGCGAGATGGAAGCAATGGCCGTCGGCGGCACATCCAGCGGTTCGTAGGAAATGCGGTGGATCGCCGCCAAACCGCTGTCCTTGAAGTCGATGTAGTAAAGATCGCCGTCAATCGGATCGACGGCCATTCCAACGAGCAAACCCCCGGCCGCAGCAAACTCCTGCACGGCGGTCACGTTGCCGGCCGGGTCGATATCGATGCTGCGAATCCAACCGCTGACATAGTCGGCGTGGAAGTAGGTGCCGTGGTAGGCGACGGGAAAACTGGTGCCCGTGTACCAAGCGCCTCCGATGCTGCTGTTGCCCAAAAATTGCTCACCGGTCGCGGGCGAACCCGGATCTCCGACCGGAATGGACAGCGCCTCGCCCATCACGTCGTAGCCAGGCACCACAGCCGGATCGTTCTTTTGAAAGTGCGCCCAAGCGAGACTGGGCCTTTGGTGAACGAAGGGCACGGCGCTCGCGCCGATTTCCTGACTGGGATCGCAGGGATTGGGCCAACTTGGCGGATTCGTGCTGTCTTGGGTAAGCAGATCCGGAAAGTCGAAATAGGCCTCGGAGCACAGGCCTTGGCCCGCAATGACCTGACCGAAAAGCGGATTGGGTGCGTCCAGGTTGTCGACGAATAGCCCGCCCTGTTGCAAGTCCATGCCCTCGTAAATGGGGAAGCCCAAGTTGGCTCCGGCACTGGAGATGATGTTGAGTTCCTCCCAATGCCCGGCGCCCACATCGCCCAAGGTGAACACGCCCGGGTCGCCGTCATTCGGATTGGTGCTGCCCGTTCCGGGCCTGTGGCTGAAGCGGAACGGATTGCGCACGCCGAGGCTCCAAACCTTGGATCTAGCGGCGGAGGGTTCCAAGGGATCGTAGAAGGGATTGCTCGGCAATCCCAAGCCCGTCGCGGGGTCGATGCGCAACACCTTGCCGCTGAGCGTGTCCAGCAATTGCGACCGCAGCTCGCTAACGTCCTCCGCCTGGCGAATGATTCCGTCGTCGAGACAAAAGGCTCCGCCGATTCCGTCCCCGCCCCCGTTGCCGGAGGACAACAACAAGCTGCCGTCGCTACCGAAAACCAAGGAACCCACACCGTGGCTGGCTTCACAAATCGGGATCCCCGTCGTGGGATCGGCGCCCATGAGAATGGTGCGACTGCTGGGAACGATCGAGGCGAAGTCGCTAATATCCACCGTGTAGCGCGTTAGCCGGCCAATCGTGTTGCGATTGTAATCGTTGGTCGCCGGGTTGTAGCTGGGCAAGCCGAAGTGTTCGAGGTGGTGCCGATCGACGATGTACAGCAAGTAGATGTAACCGTTGGCCAAGAAATCGGGGTCGAGCGCCGCACCCAACAAGCCATGATCACTCCAATTGCCCACCTCTTCGCGCAGATCCAACAGCGGGCCGGCGGAAACCACATCGTTCTCAACCGTCCACACGAGTCCCTGTTTTTCCCAAAAGAACAGGCGCCCCGTAGGATCGAATGTCAGGCCCACCGCTTGATCCAAATTCGGAGCGACAACCGTGTCGACAAATTGCGGCGGCAAGGTAGCTGTGGCGCCACCATCGCTGCACTGCGCGCGGGCGGATGGCGATGCGAAGATCAAGCACACAAGCGCGAGTATGACGATGCGCACCGTGCGATGGATTGTTATCGATCCCGGTTCTATGCCGAAGTCCCCCAGCGAATTACCGGTCCCCGCACGATTCAACATTTCGGAACACGCATTGGCGGAGGAAATGGCCCCGGGCGTCGCAAGGCGGCGAAGGGGGGCTACGCGCGAAGATTCCACGCGCCTCGATCCACGCTGCACCGAACGGCCTGTGGAGCAAACTTCGCGCAAAGAGGTCACCGTTTTGGATTCGGGCATTTGAGTTGGGAGTCTCGCTTGAAAGCACTACCTAGCAGCAGCGCGCGCCGCTTCCTGGCAGGAACTGCGCTACGAAATGCGGCACAGCTCCAATCTTAGCTGACAAGTTCGTCTTTGTGAGACTCCCGCCACTGGGTCCCAGGCCCCCCGAACCCGGTTCTCAGATCGCGAACGCTTCCCAACCCTCCGGTGTGGCCGATTCGAACCGGCTGGGCACACACAACGGCGGGCCCCCGACAGTTTCCTGTCTGGAGCCCGCCTGAATTTTGAGCCGCACTTGAAATTCGCCTATCGCCGGTTTCCCCCACACCCGGCCCGGCGCCAAGTCCCGCTGCTACAGCATGGCTTGCAAACTGCCCTGGAAGCCCTGCATGGCCGTGCGTTGGGTGTAGAACTCAAGGCCGCGCATGCCGCCCAGTTCTTCGCCACCACCGGCTCGTCCCGGACCACCGTGAGTCATGGCCGGAAGCACCATGCCCGGCGGCAAGGTCTGCGAGGCGACGCGATCGTTGGCTGTCCACACTCGGCCGTGCCAAGGAGCGATTCCCAGCGACACTTCCTCCGTCCAAGCTCCATCGTTTGAGTAGAGGCTCGCAACCAAACCACCTCCACCGCGGTTCACCAGGCGCGTAGCTTCAGCCGCCGACCCGTCGTACGGCAAAACGGTCGCCACCGGCCCGAAAACTTCGTCGGCGTGGAACACATCCGCATCTGAATCCTTGGCGAGCAGCAGGGTCGGCGCCACGAAGAAGCCCTTCTCCGCAATCGCATCGGCCCCGCCGCAAAGGATGTCGGCGGCTTGCGCCAAGCGGCCGATTCCGGCGCGCACATCGCGCAACTGGGCGGCGCTGGCCAGGGGCCCCATGCGGTGTTTCTTGTCGGAGGGATCGCCGACCGCAATGCGGCCCAACTGAGCGACCAATTCGGCGCTCACGTCCTCCACGCGATCGGCGGGCACAAAGATGCGGCGCACCGCCGTGCACTTCTGGCCTGTCTTTTGGGTCATGTCCAAGACGACGTTGGCCAGGAACTGATCGTAGGTATCGGACGCTTCGTCCACATCGGGAGCCAACACGGCGGAGTTCAGCGAATCGGCTTCGATGTTGACGCGCACGTTGCGCTCGATCAGGTTGGAGCCGGCCTTCAGCTTGGCCCCGGTACCGGAAGAACCTGTAAAAGCCAAGGCGTCCTGGGCCCCCAATAGATCCAGCAAGTTGCCCGTGCGACCGGCGACAAACTGGAAGGCGCCGGCCGGCAGGATGCCGCTCTCGACCGTAATTTGCGCCACGCGCCAGGCCACAAGCGCCGTCGGCGTTCCGGGCTTTTCAATCACGGGCACGCCGGCCAAAAGCGCGCAGGCCATCTTTTCCATTTGTCCCCAGGCCGGAAAGTTGAAGGCGTTGATGTGCACCGCAACACCGCGGCGCGGCACGCGAATGTGCTGGCCCCAAAAGCGCGCGGTGCGTCCCAATTGAATTCCATCCCCGTCGGCCAAGACATTTCCATCGCCCAATTCCTTAGCGAAGTAGGCGTAGGCGGCCAACGTGCCCGTGGCTCCGTCAATGTCGAACTTGGCGTCGCCGCGGGTGCAACCGGCGTTGGCGATGGACAAGTCGATCAGCTCTTCGCGGTACTCGTAAATCGCCTTGGATAGCGCCTTCAGCAAAGCGCCGCGCCCGGCGAAGCCCAACTCGCGCAGGGCCGGCCCGCCGACCTCGAGCGCGTAGGCATGGGCCGCCGCCATATCGAGACCATCGGCGTTGCAGCCGGCCATGGCCTCTTCCGTGGTGGCATTGACCAGGATTGCGGGCTCTCCGGAACCTTTTTGCCAGGTGCCGCCGAGGTAGCTCTCGAGTGTGATCATGGGGCTCGTGCAGCCCGAATGGGCGCAGTTTTGGGGCACCAGATGGGCCCAATCGGGGAATGCTCAATGGGGAAAAAGGGGCAGCACTCTAGCCCATGGAGGCTCTCCTGGCGACTCAGGGCAGCCGGTGCGGAAAAGGTTGGTCTAGGACCACGCTTTCCCTCCAATCCCGTCGGGCCTCCGGACGATAGAGGGGGCCTCCAATGGGAGTCGGAGGTGGGAGCTCGACAGGCACATGTGCCCGTTGGGCTCCCACATTTTTTTTGGGTCCTCCACCCGCCCCGATCGAGCGTGGGAGAGGCCTTCACGGGGATCGAAGTCGGCTCGAATGCTCCCCGGGGCATGCGCTTCCATCAGAAGGTCAAGTCGTTGGCGCCCCTCGCGCAACACGCCCGCTCGACTCCCCGCGCCGGGCTCACGTCCACGCCGGCCCGGCGCTAACCTGGGTGCATGGATTCAAGCAACCTTCCGCAGCCGGCGCGCGCTTTCGCGCCCGACACCTTCAAGGATCAAGTGGCCCTCATCACCGGCGGAGGCACCGGCCTCGGGCTCGAAATCAGCCGCTCCTTGGCCGCCCTCGGTGCCAAGGTGACCATCGCCTCGCGCTCGACCGAACACCACGGTGAGTTTTTGAATGAAGCCCGGGAAAGGGGTTGGAGCGCGGACGCCGTCACCTGCGATGTGCGCGAACCCGATCAAGTGCAACGCATGACGGACTCCGTGCTCGATCAGCACGGCAAGATCGACATCCTCGTTAACAATGCAGCGGGAAATTTCGTTTGCCCCAGCGAACGGCTTTCGGCCCGGGCCTGGCGAGCTGTGCTGGGAATCGTGCTCGACGGAACGTTTTACTGCAGCCGCGATGTGGGCAAGCACATGCTGAAGTCGGGCGGCGGCACCATGCTCAACGTCGTGGCCACCTACGCCTGGACCGGCATGCCCGGTGTCGCCCATTCCGCCAGCGCCAAGGCCGGCGTGCTCGCACTGACGAAAACCCTGGCGGCCGAATGGGCCGATCGCGGCGTGCGCGTCAACTGCGTCGCCCCCGGCCCCTTCCATACCGATGGAGCCAGCGCCAACCTGTGGCCCGACCCCAAGGTCGAAGAGCGCATCAAGAGCCGCATTCCGCTCGGTCGATTCGCTACCCGCGAAGAAGTGGCCACCCACTGCCTTTACTTGCTAGCTCCGGTTTCGGCCTACATCACCGGCGAGTGCTTGGTAATCGACGGCGGCATGACCCTGGCGGCCGGGCGCATGTTCGAAGTCGGCGATCGCGTTGCACGCAAGCCGCGCGCAAAGGAAGCGGGACAGTGAGCCATCAATCGCGCAGCGAACTGCCGACCGAACTAGCGTATCCAGGTGCGGAGCACCTCGATCGCATGCCCCTCGAAGCGCAGCTCGAGCTGTTTGCCAAGGCCGATCTCGAAGCGGCCAGTGCACTTGAGGCAGCCCGACCGATGCTGGCCGCGGCCGTTGAGTTGATCACCGCCAAGTTGGCGAACGGCGGACGCTGGATTTACTACGGCGCCGGAACCAGTGGGCGTCTCGCCTGTTTGGATGCGGCCGAATTGCCGCCCACATTTGCCAGCGATCCCGAAACGGTACAAGCGGTCATCGCCGGAGGCCCGCAGGCGTTGACGCACTCGATCGAAGGCGCCGAAGATGACGGCGAAGCCGCACGCCGGGATGTGGAGCAGCGCCAAGTCGGTCCCAAGGACGTCGTCTTCGGCATTGCCGCCAGCGGCACCACGACCTTCGTTCACGCAGCCCTCGAAGCAGCGCGCGCGCGCGCCGCCGCAACGATTTTCCTGGCCTGCGTTCCCAAGCAGGCCGCGGATGACCAAGCAGACATTTCCATTCGCCTCGACACCGGCCCCGAGTTGATCCGCGGCAGCACTCGGCTCAAGGCCGGCAGCGCCACCAAGATGGCGCTCAACACCATCAGTTCCCTGGTCATGGTTAGGCTGGGGAAGGTTTACGGTCAACGCATGGTGGACTTGGCCGCGGGCTCCAACGTCAAGCTCAAGGATCGCGCTGAGCGCATCGTGATGGAAATCGCAGGCATTGAACGCGAGCGTGCGGCCAGCCTACTTCAAGCGGCGGGCGGCCAGGCCAAGCTCGCAGCGTTGATGGGCTCAAAGTCGCTCGAGCGCCCGGCGGCCGAAGACTTGTTGAAGCAAGCCAAGGGATTTTTGGACGAAGCCCTGCGCCTGGCCTAGTACCGAGTACAGACGCCAAGACCGGCCCATCGTCAGCGCTCCGCTCTCACTCAAGCATGCATTCCGATCCACATCAAAGCGAACGATCGTCGCCGCCCAAGCGCAGCCGTCTGCGCAAGTTTGGTTCCAAGTTGGCGCTTCTTTTCATCGGCATGCTATTGGCTGCCGTTGCCGGTGAATGCCTGCTGCGCTTCACGGACTACGACCCCTTGCCGCAAATAATCGGCCCGCGCGACCTCTATCAACGCGACGACGATCCGGCGCTCGGCATCCGCTTGCGCCCCGGCTTTCGCGGCGAACACCGCACCCATGAGTTTCGCGTGCCGCTTGAGATCAATTCGCTCGGCCTGCGCGAACGGGAATTGGATGAAACCGAGCCGGAATCCACGCGGCGCATCCTCTTCCTGGGCGACTCCATGACCTACGGCTTCGGCGTCGCAGCGGAAGCGACCTTCTCGCGAAAAGCTGAAGGCCTGCTGAATTCCAAATATACCGTTCAAACAATCAATGCCGCCGCGCCGAGCTACGGCACGCGCCACGAAGAACGCTTAGCCCAGCGCCTGTTGCCGCAACTGCAGCCCGACCTGGTCCTGGTCCATTTCTTTTTCGCCAACGACTTGAATGACAACGTGACCCCTTCCATGACCGAACGCGGCGGCACGGTTTTGTCACCCTACTTTGGAAGCGTCGTCGACGCTTCGAGCCTCAAGACCTTCGCCCTGGAGCACTCCGACCTTGTCACTTTCGCCATTCTGCACTGGATGCAATGGCGCGATGGCTTGGAGTTGCCCGCATCTCCGACAACTCCCCCGGACGACGCGCTGGCCATCATCGAAAGTGCCGATAGCTTGAATTGGCTGCACATTGCGCCGCGCGCGGATTCCGCCCAAGCCTGGGAACTCACCGAAGCGCATTTGCAATCCATCCACGCGAGCGCCCAGGCGATTGGAGCCAAGCTGGCTTTGATCAACCTACCGCTCCAATACCAGTTCGACCCCGAGCTTTGGGAACGCATTTGCAAGCGCCACGATTTGAATCCGGACGACTACAACCTGCACACGGCGCATATAAAGCTGTCAAATATCGCCCAGAGAATGGACGTGCCCTACCTCGACATCGGCCAAGTGCTTGCCGCTCACGAGCAACCCGGTGAACTGTACTTCCCGGTCAAC
>JAJDES010000407.1 GCA_029259675.1 Planctomycetota bacterium | reverse complement strand
AGCGCCGCACTGATCAGTGCCTTGGAAGCCCGCGGTGCCCACGTGGCCCTTTGGAGCTCCGGCGCCGAAGCCCTGGTCGCCATGCGCCGCGCGCCCGGCTTTGACCTTTTCATCATCGCCGACGATCAAGTCAACTTGACCGCGCACCAAGTCCTGAGCGAAATCCGCAAGGACCCGCGCTTTGAAGAGACACCGATCCTGGTCGCGTCGAGTGCCGAAGACGCCGAAGATCTATACGGTGAAATGGCGAGCGCCATCTTGACCGGCGGCGACGACATGGGCAGCAGCCTGGACGACGCCCTCGCCGGCGAACTGACGGGCGAGCGCGCCCGCGCCGCCTCCCAAGCCGCTCAATCCGCAGCGATGCTGGGCGAGTTGGCTTCCGCGGGCGGCACGGATCTTTCCGCCGCCCTCTCCGGACTCGGCTCCGCCGTGGAGACCCGCTCCGACGAAGTTTCGATCCCCTTGATGAGCGCCATGGGCCGCGCCGGTGTCCCGGCCCTGATGACCAACATCGCAGCCGTCTTGGCCGACGATTCGCGCTCGGAAGCAGCTCGCTCCGCCGCAGCCGTCGCCCTGGGCGATTACTTCGGCCGCGGCAACACCGGCAGCGAAGAGGTGCTCGAGTCCCTGCGCTCCGCCGCTTTGGGCTCAGACTCCTTCGACCTGCGCCTGGCCGCCTCGCGCGCCCTGGGCCTGGTGGGTGACGGCAACAGCCTCCTGCGCAACCTGCGCGAGCAGGACTGAGCCAGCACCGCTTCCCGCAATACAAAGCGGGGCGAGTCCGACAGCCGGACTCGCCCCGCTTTTTTGTGCCCACGCCGGCGCGCAGCCAGCGCTTGATCCTCCATTGGCAATGGGCCCGCCGCCGAGATGGGGAGCCGGGACGAGTTGTGGGGCACATACCACCCGCCAGGCCCTTGAGCCCTGTCCCCAAGCCGCTAAAGTCTCTCCTCCGAGTCGGCGCCACAGGCCCGGCCGGAACACCAGCGGCGGCGCAATCGGCTCAAACTTCGGTCCAAGCCCACGCCACGCCCAAGGCAGCCAGAGTAGCTCAATGGTAGAGCACTGCTTTCGTAAAGCAGGGGTTGCGAGTTCAATTCTCGCCTCTGGCTCCACTACGCCGCTTTGAGAATGTGGCCATTCAGCCCGTTCTTAGTGCGAGTTCCCCTTCCGCACCCAACCGAAGGCTTGTCGGTTACGCTGGTGTGATCTTGAATTGCAAACCAATGGGAATCGCTTGCTCACTCGCAAGCTACTTGGAATGAAAGTCATCCAGTGGGTGCTAGTCGTCCCAGCGGGGATAGCCGCTTGGTTTCTCGTGCTCATACTTGGTTTCTTTGCGGCCGTCTTTATTGAGTCCTGCTGCCCGCCAGAAGAAGTCGTGTCTGGTTACTGCACGGCAGACTGGTACCCATCGGCGATGGACCTTCTCGAACAAAGTTTCGCCGGCTTATCTGCCTTTGCCGTCGTACTTGCGTCAACGCTTGTTGCCCCCGATAAACATAAGCTCGTCGCCATGGGCTCATTTGTTGCTGGGGCCATCGTTGTGGGCGCCATGTTTGAATCATCCCCGCACCATGGATTTGGGGTGTACCTCGCAGCGATCGCCGGAGGCCTAATCGGGGTCCTCGTTGTCCTACTTTTCATTCAGCGTATTTACCCACGCAGGAACAATGGCGCATGACGAACCGAGGAGACCATGGTTTTTGACGCATGCGCCCCCACAGAGTTACTTTTGCCGTTCCGCGCGTGAATTGCTGAACTCCTTGGGGTACTCGCCTGATTTGATGTTCGACTCATCCTGGAGCTCAGGCATCCCGATATCGGCGAGGAAGGTAACCTGCAGTTGATGTCGCCGCCCGCGGCGAGCCAACAATCGATTGATCATTCGCCCGAATCCAATCGCCACAAGCGGAAGAGATTGATTCGTGCACTCGCTAGCCGCAATAAATGAAAGTACTTCAGTGGATACACATCATTCCCACGGCAATTGCCGCTTGGGTCATCGTGATTATCCTCGGGATGTTGACTTTCCTATTTCTTGAATCACTTTGCCCGCCCGAGATGATGGTGTCGGGATGCTGTATGGCGGAGTGGTTCGACCCGGCGAGGTCCATTCTCGAACACTTCTTTGCCGGGTTGTCCGCTTTGGCCGTCGTACTTGCGTCCACAATGGTCGCGCCCGAGAAGAACAAGCTTGTCGCAAGGATCGCATTCATAGCCGGGACTGTGGTCGTGAGCTACATGCTTCTAGTGGACAAGTCCATCGAGCTTAGTTTGTACTCCGCAGCCATCGCCGGAGGCGTGCTTGGGATGCTTCTGGTCGGCCCCATTGTCTCGCGCCTTTATCCCCGACCAGGTACTTGATCTGAATTTGTGCTGCTAGCGGTGCCCATTCAATTCGGGAAGGCCAATACTTCAAGGGTTTCGAAGGCCTCGCAGGTAAGTTGCTGCGTGGGCAATCCGTTCACGTAAAGCGTGAGGGGGACTTTGGCGGGGACTTGAATCGCGGCGACCTGGCCCGCGTCAAGATTGCGCTCGCCAATCGTTATGGAATTGGCGGCCACTCGAACTTCGCAGCGGATACCGCCGGCTGTGATGCGCAGACTGCCGCCGGCTTTGGGGCTAAGTGTGCATGTCTGCAAGCCACCCTTGGGTATTTCGATATTCGGATCGAAGGCCCACAAATTGGCATTTCCTTGGAACAGCGCTGAGTGACGACCTGCAACCAGTTTGATGGCGCCACCTGATGCAGACCAAATCAGATCAAGCCCTGTCTGGCTCACGCCAATCCTTGTTTGCGAGGGATGACCTGATCTGACAAGGGTGATGACGCCCGATTCCCAGGGGGATACCACTAAGTGCAGGCCGCCGATGTCACTGACGTCTACACGCACATTGTCGTCGCCTGCAGTGGCGTTGAAAGTCTTTAGCACTCCTCCATATCCATTGGTTAGCACGAACTCGTAGTCGCCGGCAGGGATAGGGTCCGTGCGGAAACTTCCATCCGTGTAGGCCCCAGCTAGGATCCAGGCATTGCTGCGCATCGTGCGGAAAAGGACGTTGGTGGTACCCCAAAATTCTGGTTTGTGAATGAGCTCTCCCTTCACAATGAGCTCCGGGGGTAGCACGAGCTCCATTTTGTTTTCACCTGGTAGGACTTCCACAGCTTGGCCATCAGACGCGTAAGTTTTAATTAAGCGCCCCCCATATGTATTGGGTGAATGTCCGACCAAGTATTGGCCCACTGGAAGATCGTCGAAACGAAATTCTCCACGCCTATTGCTTTCGCATGTTGCAGCTACGAGATCGAGCTCGGTCAGCATTCGACTTTCGTCGCTGGATTTCACGGCAACCAAATCAGTGGACACAGGCTCGTACTTGGAATTAACAAGTGTGCCGATGATGGACCCGGTGACTTGGGTTGGGTCCGGCGCTCCTTCGGGTACGACTTGGAGTTCCAGCTCGCGCCGTTCGGCCGATGACAATGTGATCGGAACTTCATTGGTGGGGAGGTCTAAGCTGGTGACAACCAACTCCAAGTTTGGCGGCAGGTCGAAGCTAGCCCTTCCGCCTTCGCCTGTGGTTTGGATCCATTGATTGGAATATGTGCGCTGGGAGTTTGCCGCTGGTTGGTAGGTCTCGGGCTCGCAGATTTCCCCAACAGTGACAAAGCATCCAGGGGTTGGGTTCCCCACCTGGTTTCTAACCAAAACGTCAAGCTGGGCGCTGCGGTGCATCCAGACGATGACATTCCGAAGCGTATCAGCCTGCCTAGGTCGCGGGACCTCCACGGGATCAGGCAAGTAGCCGTCTTTGTTGACTTGAATCGCAAACAGACCCCTCTGCCAAGGGATTGAGATGAGCCCGTCCGCGTCAGTGCGGCCCAAATCAATAGGATCTATAGCTAGGTTCAAACCGAAGACTTCTGCAGCGAGCACCGGCTTTCCAGAATCCTCGGCGAACACTTGCACGTCAATCGTGCGGTTTTGAATCAGCGCAACACGAAGCAGGCGGACCTCGTCGGGGATTAGGTCGGCAACTCTAATGTCTTGATGCTCACTGACGAACCCACCTTCAATGAAGATGTCATATTCCAGGCCCGTCCGAGCTCGAAGACTGGCAACACCATTTGAGTCACTAACGGCGATATTGGTTTGACCATCACGTTCAGTGGACTGAATCCTCACACCGGGTACAGGTCGCCCCTCATGTTCGACCACGATGCGAATTTCTGCCCTGCCCTTTGCCGCAAGTTCGCTTCCACTTTTCAACTCCACATTCAAATCCACCGCAACGCGCGTGGGGGCGGTCTCCTCAACAATGGGTTTCGAGCTTTCCGCAATCACTCGAGGCGCGATTGTTTGTGCGGGTAAGTCCTGTGACGCGATTCGATCGCTAGTCGGCTCTGGAATTTTGTCATTGGGCCAAAGCTCGGGCATCCAAATCCAACAAATTACGCACAGGGTTGCGAGTGCCAAAGGGATCAAGCGGCGCGATTTAATCCTCATCGCTTGTACCTCGCCTCTAGACGGACAGTACTGCCCGGAGCAGCGCGAAAGGAATTCGAGTGTGCATGCATCGGATTGACCTTGTGATCAGCTTAGCCGGTCCAAAAAAAGATGTACGGTGTCGCTCGAATTTTGAGCAGATTGGATCGCGTGGCACGCTGCGGGAGTTACTTCGGTGCCAGGATTTAGGGTTCGAAGACGGCTGGGAAGTTGTCGTCTTTGGGCAGGTGATTCCACGGGTCGATTGCATAGCGCAAGCGTTGACC
>JAJDES010000406.1 GCA_029259675.1 Planctomycetota bacterium | reverse complement strand
GGTCCCAGGGAACGCGCGTGTTGTTCAGCTAGCAGGGCGGTCGGTGCGAGAAACGCGGCTTGGGCGCCGCTGCGCAAGGCCGCGAGCAAGGCACTGGCGGCGACCGCTGTTTTTCCACTGCCAACGTCACCCTGGAGCAAGCGCCGCATGGGAATCGTGCGGCCCAGGTCCCGCGCAATTTCTGCCACCGCGCGCCGCTGGTCCGCGGTGAAGTCAAACGGAAAGAGAGCCTCCACTTCCCCTTGGGCGGGCTCAGCCCATGGCAAAGCCCTGGCGCGCCCGCGACCGCGCGCTGCTCGCCGAGCGCCGATGCGCGCCTGGAAAGTGAGCATGGTCTCCATGAGCAATCGTCTGCGGCCGCGATCAAAGTCCTGCAGACTGCGCGGTTGATGCAGGGCGCGAACGGCCTTGTGCATGGGCACAAGCTCAAACTCGGACAAGAATCGCGCATCGATTCGCTCTTCGATCCGGTCCGCACAGTCCTGCAAGACGACGCCGGCCAACTTTCGCAACAGAGCTTGCCCGATGCCTTCGGTCAAGCCGTACTCAACCTCCAAATCACCGGGTTGCGGTCCCTCCTCGCCCGGGTTCCCCAGGATGCGCGGAGACGCCAAGGCGGTTCCGCTCGTGGTTTGAACGACTTGGCCTTCGCAGCCCAGGTCGTCACCGCGCTTGAATCGTTCGCGCAACCAAGGCTGGTTGAAGAACAGCAGATTGATCTCGCCGCTTTCATCCACCAACCGCAAACGCAGCAGCGATCGCCGGCGACCACCGCCGCGAATCAACTGCATGCGATCCACATGACCTCGAACGGAGACCCTCGTCCCCATTTGAGTAAGCGCCCGTGCAATGGGCATCAGATCCCCCAGCACGAGCAACTTGCGCGGCGCCAAGCAAAGCAAGTCGCGCGTGCAATTCAATCCCAGGCGAGCCAATGCCGCCGCGCGCGCCGGCCCGACTCCGGGCAGCTCGGACAGCGGTGCTTCCAGCGAGAGCGGTACCTTCGCCTTCTTTACTGCCATCGTTGACCCGCGAACATTGGTGTGCGATGGGCCTGCCCGTTTACTCCGTTGGCTCCGTTGCTCCCAATAGCCCCGGCAACTGCGACGGCCAACGCGACCCGCGCACCGCCTCGGTAGCAGGCTCCTTCGGCTTCAGAACCCAAAACTCGCGACGGTTGCGATCGAAACACGCGCTTGGGCAGCGAGCATTCGGATTCAGCAATGTTCACGGGCGAGCATGGTTGTGCAAAACGGCACGCGGGAGCCTGGGCCCTCGCGCAAAAATCGAAAATGGGCGCGGCGCACTTACAGGGCACCGAAAACGCGCGGCAACAAGGCCTGTGCCGGCTTGTCTTGGGGTGTGAAGCTACGCTCGCTCTTGCCTCCGGCGAGGGAGTGCACGCGCCAGTTCCAAATGAAAAGCCCGCGCGGCCCAAGCTCGCGCCGCTTCAAGTCTTCCAGCACTTTGGCCAGGGTGGTGAAGAGCTGGGTTTGACGCTTGGCTGAGACGGCGCCGCTCAATTCAAAGGGATTGGAATGCGCATCGATCGTCGAGGGAAAACCGATTGGCCACAAAACCCAAGGCAACCCCGTATCCCGTGCCAATTCCCCCAGCGGCTCCAAGCGCTCGGTCATGTTGTCCGAGACCAAACGCGGGATCGAGCTTCCCAGGGGCCAAGCTTGGCGCGTAACGGGATCGAACATCGTCGCTCCCAGGAGGTCGAAACTGGACCAAAGTTGAAAGCGCTCGGCTTCCTTTCCATGGGGTCCCATCAGCGCCACATAGGTCAAAGCGCCGGAGAATGCGCCGCGCGCCGTGGCGACTTCCTCTTCAAACAGCCGGCGCTTGTCTTCGAGCAATTGGTAGTCCACGTGCACGCGATCGGGCTCCGCCTCCCATTGGGTCGTGTGCAGCAATTCCGATCCCAGCGCAAATAGATCCGCCTCGCAAAGTTCAGCCAAGAGAGCGTAGTGCGCCACCCAAGCGCGGAAGCGTTCGTGGAAGCGAATCCAATCCTGGGGCTTATGCCAGGGCGCCATGCCGGCCAGGCCGCCGCTGGGGCTGGTCAAAATTCGAGCTTGGCTCGCCAATTTGAGGCCCGAACGCTTGGCGGCCGCAGCCGCCCAAAGAAAGGCCACGTCGGGATCGCTGCTGCGCTTGCGGGCCAAGCTGGGAAGTGCGGGCGGCGCCGAATCCAGGTAGGCGTGGGTCGAAAGTGCCACCGCACTGGCGCCGAGCTCCTTCAATTGCCGACAGGCCTGGTCCACTTCGTCATTCAATAGGCCCGAATTGCGCACACCCGCTTGATTGACCAAATCGGCGCCCGCAAAGGCGCCCGATGCCAAAAACTCGCGGCGCCGCGCGGGCACGAGCCGATCGGCCCGCTGACTTTGCGCTTGCTCCAGGGCCTTGCGCCACTGGACTTCCAATTCGGGATCGCCCGGGCTCAAGGTCTTTGAGCCCTCCCAAAGTCCGCGCATCCACTCGGCCCCCCTGAGGCGAGTGAGGGTTTGAAATAGCAATCCGCGTTGGGGAGCGAGCACATGCGGCGAGTGTTTGTTGCCCGCCGCGGGGTCCACCAACTCGGCCGCGCTCAGCCACAACTGCGCCGCCCCGAGCCGCGCGATCCATGTGGCTAGCGAGCGGTCGTAGTACAAGTTCGCACCGGCATAGGAGGCCCCGTCGCGCAGCCAAGCGTCCGCTTCTCGCCCGAGGCTGGCGCGTGCCAACGCCAGGGCCACGGCGGCCCCTCCGTCGGTTGGAATTCCATCCGCCAATAGAATTTGAGCCCAGGGCCGAACGGGATTCACCGACGAAAGCTCGATCGAGCCGGTGAAGAGCTGCTTGTCGAGCGGGCTCGCAAACAGATGCAACTCCACTTTCGAAGTTTGCCCCGTCCATTGCCGCACATTGAAGCGAGCGCCAACCGCCTGCTCCAAGTAGGCATCAATGGATGTCTGAGCAACTCCCGGATGCACGCGCAACATGAATCCGCGCTGCTGACCGCGCTGAATTTCGCGCTCGCGCATTTGCCAACGCCCCCACTGCGCTTGCACGGATTCCTTGATGATGACCCCGTCGCGGTCCAGCTCTCCCTGCACCATCGGATGTCCGCCGCGATAAGCCACAAAACCCGGATTGGATGTGAGTTCCAAGTCACCCAGGAAAGCTTTCGCGGTTTTGGCTTCGACGCCGAGGTATACGGTTAGCGGCAAACCGGGTCGCTCCGGATCCTCAAGGCACGCGACGAGCACATCGCGGTCCTGAATGTAATTGCTTCCGCCGAATTGAAAACCCGTGGGCTCAATCGCCTCAATCTCAAGCGCTTTCAAAATGGGCTGCATACCCGGAGTGGAGCGCTCCCCCAGGACGATGCGCGGAAGCTCTGCGCGTCCGGCTTGTGGCGCTTGCCCGGCCCGCGTCAACAGGACCTTAAACTCCCCGCGCCCCTCCAATTTGGCTACGGCCTCAGCAACGGCGGGGCCCTGTTCACCCGCGGGCAGACAAAGCTCAATTTCGCTCGCTCCGAACAATCCCGTGTACAACTGCCAACGATCGCCCGAGCCCATGCTGACGGGAGCCGCAATCGTTGCCAACATCATGATTCCCGCGCTTAGTCCCATGCGAGCGGAGTCTACGGGGTCCCCCTGCGAGCGACAATCCGCACCGCTATCCCGAGCCCCCAGCCCCGCGCGGCCGCGGACTTCGGGACTTTAGGATTCGGCCAGGATGCGTCCGTACAACTCGAGATAAGCGGCGACCATCTGCTGCGCCAAGAAACCCTCGGCCACGCGCTCACGCCCCTGGGCCCCCATTTCTCGGCGCAACTCCGAGTCGGAACACAATTTGGCGAGGGCGTCCGCCAACGCGCGCGGATCGTCCGGCGGCACCAAGAACCCGGTTCGGCCGTCCACGACGGTTTCTTGCAAACCGCCCACGCGCGAAGCCACCACCGCCCGCCCGGCCGCCATGGATTCGAGCGCCGCAACGCCCAAGCCCTCGCGCCGCGAAGGCAGAACGGTCAAATCACACGCCGCCAGCAAATCCGGTACATCGCGTCTGGCTCCGATCAATCGGACGCCGCGGCCCAGCCCCAAACGACGGCGTTGTGACTCAAGGGCGTCGCGCTCGGGACCTTCGCCCGCAATCCACACCGCCGGTCGGATTTCGTCCTCCGCCATGAGCGCCAAGGCTTGCAACAACACGTCAATGCCCTTGCGCGCGACCAGGCCCGCCAGGCACAAAATGACAACCGCATTCGAGTCCACGCGCTCGGCACCCCGGACATGGGCGGGATCCGCACGCGGAATGAGCTCAGCGGGATCAATGGAACTGTAAATCCGTTCCACGCGCTCCTCCGGCACGCCGCCTTCGGTCAAGCAGCGCCGCACTCCCTCGGAGATCGCCACGGTGCGCTTGACCAGGGAACCGTAAATCATGCGCGAGCGCGCCCCACTCAAGCGACGGTCCTGACGGCGCGTGGCCAAGGCCGGTATTTTGGCCAGCTTCGCAGCCAAGCCGCCCAGCCATGCGGCTCTGCCGGTGTGCAGATGAACGAGCTCCGGCCCCAGGCGCTTCAGCGCGCGGGAAAGCCTCCACACGGACAGCAAATTCAAATCGTTGCCCATGGCAACCCGCTTGCAATCGAATCCGCGCCGCTCGGCTTCCTGGGCCGCGCGACTGCCAGGCGGGCAGATCAACAGGTTGCGCACGCCAAGCGAGCGCAAGCCCTCCATCAAGAGGAACACTTGCAGTTCACCGCCCGAGAACCCACGTTCGGCGTCAATGTGAACAACCAGTTTTGGTTTGGAGTCACCCGTCATGAATTTGGCCGCAGTCCGTACACCAGGGTATCGAGAGCCCGGGCACCGGCGTAGTCCGCTCCGGGCCCCAGGGAATCGGTGGACCAGCATACGGATGCTCTCGACATCCCCGCTCGACCGGCATTCGGGGGGCGCCCCGTGCCACTTTCCAAACAAAGGCCGTCGATTTGGAGCCGTGGGCCGCTCGGGTCGGCTCCAATCGAAGGCGAACCATTAAATCCACTTCGAGCTCCTTGGGTTCCGTATCTGTCGCTGGAAATCAACCCTTTCCCTGCGGGGGCCCAAGTCGAGATAGCCACAGCCCCACTGACTTTCTAATTTGTCGTCATGGAAGGAATGTCCCTGATACTCGGGCTCCTGGTGCTCGGCCTGCTGCTCTCCAGCCACTGGGGACCGGGCAACCATATGGAGTTCGCCGAGCGAATTTACCGCCGCCGGCGAGAGTGGCTGCCGGCCTCCGTGGCGAGGCTGTTGACCGAAGAACGCAGCAGCTATCTATACGGGAACATCGCCGCCGATTTGATCAATTTCAAAGCCTTCGGCGGTCACTACAACCATTGTCACCGCTGGACGATCGTCGAGGACATGCAAGCCGCCTCGCAAACTCCCGGTGAAGAAGCCTTTTGCCTGGGCTACCTCTCGCACTTGGCGGCGGACACCATCGCCCACAATCACTTCGTCCCCTACCACCTGGCGCGCTACTCGCGCGGCAAGTCGCTCGGGCACGTGTATTGGGAGATGTCGGCCGATCGCTTTGTGAAGGAGAGTCGTTGGCAAGCCATCGGCGTGCTCAAGCGCGACCACAAGCTCAACCCACTGGACGAACTGGTCAATTCCGCCGTGCCGAAGAAGGCCCTGCCCTTCAAGACCAACAAGCTGCTCTTCAATCACGTCCTGCTCGTCAGCGAGCGCGAGCGTTGGCGCCGAGGTGTCGAACGCCTGCACCCCATGCGTCAAGTCAGCCTGGAGAAGGGCTTTCTTGAGCAATTTCGGCGCGCCGCGGTTGGTCGCATCCGCACGGCGTTGCACAAGCGCGGTTTGCCCAAACTCGTGCACCTCGATACAAACGGCAAAGCGGCCCAGCGCGAAGCGGCCCAATTACGGCGCAAATTGATTCTTGAGTATCCCAACAGTAATGCTCGCCGCGAGGAGTCCGAAGCAGCTTCGCGCCGCTTCTTGACTGAAATGAAGTCGCCCCCCAGTTCCAGCGGAGATCCGCACTGGGCCTAGCCGTCAGCTTAGCTGCGCATCTCGAGCGCACGAATCTCCCGGGGAACGAGATTGGGACCGACATTGGAATCCGATTGAGTTTCGGATTTAGAATCGGAAGTAGCGCACAACCAAGTCGCCCACCATTCCGTCGCCATTGATGTCCTTGCCGTCCATCACTTCCGATGCGAAAAAGGCCCCGCCCTGCAGTCCGTCCGTGAAGATCACCAATCCGTCTACGGAATTGGCAGTGGACATCAGCGTGGGGGCGCAAGTGAACAAGGGGTTGCGCGCCAGGATTGCATCGGCCTTGTCGCCGTCTTGATTGTAGTCCACGTCTTCCATCATTTCCGAAACGCGGAAGAAGGCGTGCACGCCTTCGATCACGATGCCGGGATTGGACGGCTCGAGGGCAAAGCCCACACCGGGGAAGATCATGCGGCCTGAGCTGAAGCGCATCCAACTGGCCAATTCGTCGTCGGTGTCGCCGTCTGCCATCGAGAGGGAATCGCAACTGGAGTTGAGTGAAATACCGGCTAGCTCCTCTTGAAAAGCAAATGCCAGACGCCCCTCACGGCTCTCCTTGGCCATCCAGCCCGCACCCACATAAATCTGCCCCAAGCCGGGATCGTGGGCAAAAGTCCAACTGGCCGCCGCCCCCATACGAGGATCCAACCAACCCACCAATTGGTGCGTGATCGGCATCATCATTCCATCGAGCGGATTTCCATCCCCGTCGATGTCGTCATTTTCAGCCGCTTCGTCAACAATCAAAACCCAGTTGCCGTCCAGAACGGCGACACCCTTCGACTCGCCGGGCAAGGCAATCGCCGAAGCCAAAAGCAGGGCTTCATCCACAACGGGTTCGATCGCAAGCATCGGGTCTGCGGGTGCAGCCGTCCAGCGCAGGACCGTATCGAGCGAATCTCCGTCGTCATTCAAATCGCAATTGGCAGCGCTTTCGTCGGAAAGCACCGCGATAAAGCCGTCGCTATTGAGAATGCGATCGTTGCCGGCTGCAACCATCAAGGGATCGCGACCGACCAAGCCGGTGTTGCGCACGCCCGAATTCCCCAGCACAAAGTCCTCGACGTAGATGTATGCCAAGACGTTGTCGGTCGCATCCGCGTCGGCCATCGCGCATTGGGTCAAGGTCGGAAAAAGGGCCGGATCGTTCAAATTCGTTGCGTTTTGCCCGTCTTCCGAAACGAGGAAACTCAAGAGCACATCTTCATTACTCAGGGAAGCGTTCCAAATACCGTCGCCTTCCGGCAGGGCCTGGCCGACATTGCGAACGAGCGCAGTGGCCGGATCGCGCAGGTCGTAAAATGCAAGCACGCGCTCGTCGTCCATATCCGTGTCGCCGTTGTAATCCTCGACGAAAGTCCCCTCATCCAGCGTCAGAAGCAGAATGCCCGTCGGATCCACAGCCAAGATTTTCGGCTGCAGCGGCACTGCAGCATCGGAGTCCAAGGCGACCCCGGTCAAAGGTGCAGCGGCCTCCAACGCAACCAGTGACGTTTCACCCGGATTCACGGGCGGTGTCGGGGAGCTGTAGATCAAACGGTTGCCGGCCGCGATGGCGGGCCTGGGCAATGCCGCCACATCCAAGAGATCCACAAAGCTCACGCCCTCCGCATTCATAAATCCCGCGCCGTTCGGCACCTCGTTTGAACCGAGGCGCCAGTGCAGCAGCACCAGATCGTCGGAGCCGGGATTGCCGTCCCAATCGATTCCGTCCTGAGCTTCGTCCACGACCAAGTAAATTTGATCGCCCACGATTTGAATCGCGTTTTCAACCACACCCGCCACGGAGCGCACGGCTACGCCGAGCGGGTAATTGACGGCGGAGCTCAAATCCACAGCCACGGCCACCTGATCGGAATCGTCCCCGTCGGTGTTCAAATTTTGACTGCCCGTTCCGGTGCCGGGGTTTTCCTCGGCAAAGAACACCATCCAACGTCCGGTGACTACGGGTTCGTTGGCAGCAGACGTTCGCAGGGCCGCGGACTGAACCAAAAATGAGCTGCTGTTGTTGCTATTGCTGCCGCAGGCAACCAGCAAAAGCGCCCCGAACAGGCCTGAGAATAGATTCGTTGCCGCCCTGGAAGCGGTGTGACGAGCGGACATGACTTGGGAGCGCGGGCTGCGCATAGGAAATATGACTGGGAACATAGGGCTTGTTCGCATGGAGCGACCACCGAGAAGTCTACGTAGGCTAGCGAGTCCGCCCCGGGGATGTTGCTGGAAAGCTCGGCCCAAGGCGCGGATCATGACACCATGCGCGTCCTGATCGCATCCGCACCCCACCGTGATACCTTCGGCTACTCGATGCCGCCGCCGGGCCTCCTACGCCTGGGGGGAGCGCTGCGCGAGGCCGGAATCGATGTGGTGCTGGAGGACTTGGCTTTCCGACTGGCGAGCGGCGACCTGCCCGATGGAGATGCTCAGTTCGAAGCGGCCGCCGACCGACTCCTAGCGCGCGGAGCACCCGATTTGCTGGGGCTATCCGTCATGGGCGCGACCTTGCCCGCGG
>JAJDES010000405.1 GCA_029259675.1 Planctomycetota bacterium | reverse complement strand
TGAGCCCGTGAGCCCGTGAGCCCGTGAGCCCGTGAGCCCGTGAGCCCGTGAGCCCGTGAGCCCGTGAGCCCGTGAGCCCGTGAGCCCGTGAGCCAATGAGTCAATGAGTCAATGAGTCAATGAGTCAATGAGTCAATGAGTCAATGAGTCAATGAGTCCGGCAGGCCGCACGCCATGACGACCGGCGCCTAGGGCACCAAGGGGATGCGCATGCTGAATTGCAGGTCGCTGTCCCCTCGAACGCTGGTCATGACCAAGGTGGACAGCTTTGCCTGCGGCACCCCGTTGAAGACTTCCTTGCCGTTGACTTCCACAACGACCGGCTTGGCCGTTTTGAGCACACGATCGTCGAGCACGACCGAACCGCCGGTGAGCGGCCACTCGCACGTAATGGAAATCTTGTTCGCTTTGCGGTCGAGATCCGCAACAACCGTCGCGCGCGCTTTCGGCTGTTCCCAGTGCAACCAATAAAACTGCCGCTTCCAATCGAGTACCGGCTGCCACACAACGCGCTCGGGATAGGGGTTGCGCTTGTTCTTGGCAATGCGCTCGAGCAAACCCTTGCCGCCGCCCGGCGGATAGCTGTGGCCCTTGTTCTCTTCTTCCCAATACTCGAAGGGATAGCCGCCCCAGCGCTCCTTGGCTTCGCCCAGTTTCTTTACCGCGATGCGATTGGCTTCCGGCGGAACCTGCGGATCGTCGTCGCTTTGATAGATCAGCATCGGCACATTGCGCAGGTTCGGAATCACCCCTTCGATGATGTCGATGAACTTGTCATCGCTGCCCCTGATCGGTGTGGGCGCCCCGGCCGCCGGCGCCAAGGCCGCAACGCGATCGGCGTGATGAGCTCCCAAGGTCCAGGATCCGTACCCGCCCATGGAGTGACCGGCGAAGAAGACCTGATTGGGATCGATGTCCCACGTGCGGCGGGCAGCATCGATCAAGTCGATCACCCATTCCTCAGTACCGGAAGTTGTCCAACCGTGTTCCGTCTTCTCAAGCACCTCGGGAAAGATCGCGAGCCACTTGCGCTTCTTTGCAGCCGAGTTGAGAAAGCCGTGGGCTTCGCCGCAATCGCCCGACCCGACGCCGCCACCGTGCATTCCGATCAAGAGCCCCTTGGGATTGCGCGTTTGGCCTCCGACGATGAACAAGCCACGCTTTTCCTCTTCCCAATAGCGTTGACGCCCGGAGTCCTTCTCCAACGTGCGGCCCTCACTCCACAGCTCAAGGATCTTCTTGCGCCAACCTTTGATGCTCTTGGAGCTTAGCTCGGGAACGAGCGCATCGATCTCGCCCAACAAGCGCAACTGCTCCGCGCGCCCCGCCGCTTGACGTCCATCGGCCGCGAAATAGGACTCGATCAGCTCTTCCGCAAGCTTGTCGTTCTTATCGAACGCCCAACCCGGCGAAGCAGCAGCTCCCTTGAATGGCGAAACGGAGTGGCGTCCTTCAGTTTGCCCCACAAGCACAAAGAAGGTCAGCCCAACGAAAACGGACACAAGGCAAAAAGCGCGTCTCAGTCGAGCAGCCTCAATGAATGTTCCCATTGCACCATGATAGCCTTTGATTTGGTGCACGCGAGATTTGCAACTCAATGGCCATTGAGACCTAGGCTGACGCACCAAGAACGAAGACTTGGCGCCTTGCTCCATTTATGGGAGATGCTCAATCCTGAGTCAACGCAAGCGAGCTTGTTGCCGGCCGTTCCCTCGGGATTTGGGCGGCAGTCCCGATCGAATCGGCTAACCAGAAAAAGTCAGGATTCGCTCCCGATCAAAACCGTTGTCCGCATTCAGCAATATGGGCATTGGAAACCAATTAGTGATGTCGCCGGTTGGCAGCAGCTGATACGTCATTGGCGACAATAGCTTTCGCTCAAACGAGACGTTTTCCTTATTGCAAAATCAGAGTTATTGCCGTGCTTGCCTCCAATAGGTTTCCTTGGTTATCGAAAGCCAAGGCGGAGTAATGCAGGGTTGAGCCGGCTAGGCTGGGAGCAGCGTTGGGCGGAATAACGATGCTTGTCGACCCTAAACCGCTGGTATCGAGGGAAATCGGCGAAAGGGCCGAAAGCAGGTACTTGGTATAGACATCTGGGTTGATCGGAATCGACAAGCCTCCAAACGCAACGCCGGGAGTTGATCCACTGAAGGTTCCGAGGAGCAATGCGGATTGATTCGCTTGTGCCGAACCGAAGGCAAGCGCGAATTCGTGCGACCCTCCCGTTTCAAGCGCGATCTTGTGCACGTTTGCAGTCAACTGAAGCGGTGCACCAGAAATAATGCGCACGCTATCGGCCGCATCCAGGGTCGTTCCGGAAACAGCAAAGTCCGGCGCTTCGTCGTAGTTAACATCGCCCAGGACTGCAACGCCGAGGCCAAATCGTTTGTCGGCCGGCTCGCCGTAAGCGGTGTAGAGAACGTCTCCGGTCAAGCCGTCCAGAATTTGCACGTAGCCGGCATTGGACCCGGAAGTCGAGAAGAATTGAGTCGCATTGACGACTAGGTCCAAAAAGCCGTCCTTATTCCAATCCACCGTATCCAACCCCTTTCCACGCCATTCGCTTGATGAGGGGCTCGTAACTGACCAAAGGAGTGATCCGTCGATTCCAGAGCGCAATTGGACCAGAGCTAGGGAACTCAAGGCGACATCATCAATACCGTCGCCGTCAATGTCGCTTACTCGCCTTGCGTCCCTTACCGTAGTAGAGACGCTCCAAACAGTCTGTCCGCTGGCACTGCCAACGATGCCCCATGTTCCGCTGTGAACAGGTAAGGACGTGTGCTTGAGCATGCACCCGAAATCGCCGCGGCCGTCACCGTCCACATCATCGACCGAAGTTAGCGCAGTTCCCAATCCATCACCCGGCTGGCCCAAGAGCTCAAGCAAAATGCTTCCGGTTGCCCCGTCGTAAATTCGCGCACGCGGGGGAACACTGCTGGGGAAAATTGTGATGACGTCACCGCCACCAACGACGAGGATGTTCGGTGATCCCGTCAGGTATTCGGCGTTGCCGTCTCCGTCCAGATCACCGAGGGTGGTGAATTCCAGGTCCGTGGGCCAAGTGGAAGGCGAACTCAAGGAGCGTATGATTGAGCCGTCGGCGCCCGACCGAATTTCGCCTGTCGGATTCATAGTGGAGTCCGTGAACCCCACAAATAGATCCGGGGCGCCATCGCCGTCAACATCGCCCGCGGGGAACACCCGCCCTCCGAAATCCGAATGGGTGGGGGAGCTGAACTCAAGCAATAGCGCTCCCGTGTGTCCGGACCACACTCGAACAGTTCTCTCGGATTCTGATCCCAAGGCGAAGTCGACAACGCCGTCTCCGTTCACGTCGCCAACAGCACAAAGGCCGTCGCTGAATCCCTCAAAGTTAGAAAACGGGGTGACTCCGGTCCAAGGTTGCTCGAAGTAGCGATCCTGAGCACTCGCGATGGAAGCGCAAAGAAGTGTGGCCACGATAGGAACAGTGGTAAATCTAGGAATGGAACTTTGCATATAGAACCTAGCCGAGGAGTTGGATGCCCGCGATGCTCAAGGAAAGCCCGCAATTCCATAGCCTCCCGCAAGGACCGTACCAAGAGCCACTCACCTCCCCCCCGGCCCCCTGCCACTCCACTAGTGTTTCGGGACCGTAACGCTCGCGTACCGAACTCTCCCCAAAAGGGTGAATTGAGTTCATATGCCGTTGTTGAGCCTTTGGAGCTGGCACACCCCGCGGTCCACCTCTACGTTCAGTCAATTCACGATTTCCAGGCACCCACATAAGTCCGCAAGCGCGTCTTAGAGATGCAGCTCGTCGTCGTCTTCAGAGGGATGTGCCAAGCAATCCTTGAGGTGCGCCGTGATGTGATCGTAGGCCTCGTCTACGGAGTCCGTTTTGAAGAACAAGTCGACGTCCTCGGGACTGATCGTTCCGAAGTCGATCATCGGCTGGAAGTTGAGAATCTGCTCCCAATACTCTTTGCCGAACAGCGTGATCGATACCTTCTTCTTGATCTTGAGTGTCTGAACCAAGGTCACGACCTCGAGGAACTCATCCATCGTTCCAAAACCGCCCGGCATGATCACGAAGGCTTTGGCGAGGTACATGAACCAAAACTTGCGCATGAAGAAGTAATGGAACATGAACGACAAACGGCGCGTGATGTAGGGGTTGTCGTTTTGCTCGAACGGCAGCGAAATGTTGAGGCCGATGTTTTCGCCCTTCGCCTCCGACGCACCGCGGTTTGCGGCCTCCATGATGCCGGGTCCACCACCCGAGCAAATTACGAATCGACGTTCCGTACCGGACAGCGACTTCGACCATTCCGTCAAGCGCCGGCTCAGTTCGCGCGTGTCCTCATAGTACTGCGAGATCTCCAACTTCTTTTCCGCAGCGGCCACGTCGCCACCTTCCGCCTTGGCTTTTTCGAGCAAAGCTTGAGCGTTTTCCCGCGAGCAAATTCGGGCCGAACCAAAGATCACAATCGTGTCCTTGATGTGCAGCTCTTCGAAGCGCGACTCGGGCTCCTGGTACTCCGAGAGGATGCGCAGGGCGCGCGCTTTACGGCTATTTAGAAAGGCCAGGTTTGTGTAGGCCTTGACGGGCACGAAGCGTTTCTCACTCATGGATGCACTAGGTATCTGCCCGCGAGCTCCCATGCCAGCACAGCTTTGAGATTGTGCGCAGGAATTGAGTCCCCACCCGAATTTCTTCGCTTGCACCACAGGCTTGGAGCCCTTTGGGATGGGCCAAGCTCGGATGCCGGACTCGGAAGGTCGCAGGTTCGAAATCCAGGGCCTGCCGCTCAAGAGCGGGGATTTCGGAGCCGTTACGCTCGAGTTCGCTTGCGTGCAGGGTTGAGTGCCTGCGCTAAATCTTCGGCAAAGTCCTCCGCGTCAGCTGCATCGAGCGCGGCGATCGAGATGCGAATCCCAGGCGCGGAGTGAATGCGAAAACTCTCCCCGGGGCAAACCGCCCAACCCCGCTCGCGCAGAGCCAAGACGACATTCAACTCCTCCCGCACGGGAACCCACAGGTTCAGGCCGCTGGCGGCATCGACTTCGATTCCCCGCTTCGCAAGGGCCTCGCGCATCACCTTTCGGCGCTCGGCATAGGACTTGGCCGCTTGCTTGAAGAGCGCTTGATTGCTGCGCCGCTTCCAAAGTCGCTCCGCCAAGGACTGCAGCACCAAACTGACCCAGCGAATACCCAACAGCTGACCCGCCTCCAGCCGACGAATGGTGCCCTCGTCCCCAAGCACCAAGGCCAAACGCATGTCCGGGCCGAGCCACTTGGAAGTCGAGCGCACGAATGCCCAGCGGCGAGTGCTCCCGCAAAGTGTGGCCAAGGGCACCCCCGAAACGGGCCCCGCGTGATCATCTTCGATCAGCAAGAGATCGGAGAAGTCCGCGAGGCGGCGGCGTAGCAGCTTGGCACGCTCGCTCGAAACCACAGCACCCGTGGGGTTGTGGGCCCTTGGCGTAACCACGAACGCTCGCGCTCCGCGCGCGAGCGCCCGCTCGAGTCCTTCGAGCGTCGGACCCTCCGAATCCATGGCGACCGGCTCGGGAACCAGCCCCAAACCGCGCACCAACTCAATCACACCACTGAATCCCGGATCTTCCACGGCGACCGCATCGCCTGGCAACAACGAGTCGCGCAGCAAGCGCTCGATGGCGTCGAGCGCACCTCCAATCACGGCGAACTCGCCGGCTGGCAAGCCCTCCTTCTCAAAGGCCCTGCGCGCACGCTGCTCCAAGAGCGGATCAATCGGAGCTTCGCCATACAGCCGGATGGCGGGATCCAGATCCGCAAGCTCGGGGCCGAAGGGCGGCAAGAAATTCGGGTCGGGATTGCCGGTCGCCAAGTCAACCAAGCCCAGCGTCGCGGGAGCTTCGAGTTCGGGACCCGGCATGCGGGAACGTGGCGCGACGCGGGTGCCGGCGCGACCGCGCGCATGCACCAGGCCCCGCTCGCGCAGTCGGCGATAGGCGGCGGCGACCGTTGCGGGGCAGACTCCGATCTCCTGGGCCAAGTCGCGCACGGCCGGCAATCGTTCGCCCGACGCCAGCCGCCCATCCCGGATGAGAAGCTCCAGATCCTGGGCGATGCCCAGGGCACCCTCATCAGCTTTGATATTATGTATTAGTTCATTCATTTTTTTGTACTAGCACACAATACACGACAACTGAACATCTGAGCCAATCTTGTTGCGCCAATAAACACCTTCGCTGCAGCGAGAGTCCGGTAAACAAGTACGTTCCAGTGGCCACGAGCAATCAATATGAGCAACACCCCCACCCCCCCCGCCAGCGAACGCACCGAGATCAAGCGCGTCGCCGTGCGCGGCAACTACGAGCGCGAGCAACTCTATTCCATTCTCGACGCCTGCTACGTCTGCCACTTGGCCTTCGTTCAAGACGGACAGCCGTTCTCGATTCCCATGCTGCATTGGCGCATCGATGACGGCCTCTACCTTCACGGCTCGCCGGGAAGTCGAAGCTACAGGCACCTCAAATCCGGTGCGCCGATTGCTGTTTCCGTAGCTTTGGTGGACGGCTTGGTGTTGGCTCGCTCCGCCTTCCATCACTCCATCAACTATCGGTCGGCGGTGGTATTGGGCCAAGCCCAAGCCATTGAAACGCCCGAGGAGAAAAGCCGGGCCTTGGACACATTGGTCGAAACGGTCCTAGTCGGGCGCGGGAGTGAGTGCCGCGCTCCAAGCGAACAGGAATTGAAAATGACCGGCGTGCTGCGCATCTCCCTAAGCGAAGCTTCGTCCAAATTGCGCAGTGGCCCGCCCGTTGACGAAGAAGAAGACTACGACTTGCCCATTTGGGCCGGCGTCTTGCCAATCGAGACCAAAATCGGCGCCCCGGTTCCCGATCCGCGCATGAACGCGGCTCAGTCGTTGCCCGACTCCCTGCGCACTCCCAAGCTCCGCATCAAGTGATCCGAACCGGCCCGCGTAAACAGCCATGTGTGAACTCGCCGTTGGAACGCCTACAGCAAACTCGGGGAGTTCCCGCCCCACATACTTATTTGCCCAAACGCAGCCTTCGCCACAAAGTCAATCCAAGGGCCCCACTTGCGAGTTGCCGCAAGAAGATGGACTCGATCCATCCGGCGCCGCGCTAATCCTGTTCGTCGTCGTCCAAACTGTCATTCGCTCGATCGAATAAGTCGTCCAAGTCCTTAGACCGCGTTCGCTCGCGATTCAAAGCCTGGTCGAATTTGTCACCGACGCCCGCGCTGCGCCCGCGCACCTTGTCGAAGGCTTCGTTCCAATCGGTATCTTTCACGATCGGCTTGCCGGTTGCATCCAACTCTTCGGGTCTGAGATGGCGCAGTACTTTTTGACTGCGCACATCAATCGTCAGGCGGCTGTCGCAGCACGGACAGGCGATTTCGATTTGCTTCGCTTCCATGGAGCCATGGTGACTCGGAACCATGCCGATTCGCAACCCAATATCGAATTCGGCTGCGTGCGCCGACGAGCATTACCCAAAGGGCCTAGATGCCCAACGGCCCAGAGTCCAATCCCAAAGTGATCGGGGACTTCCTACCGGACGACCGTCTCAGAGTCCGCGCAGCCAATCGGGCACGAAGGCGGCCGATTCCGGGTGTTCCAGCACGGCATCCAACTGGGCCAGCAAGCCCGCTTTGTCGCGCGGAAGGTTTCCAGCAAGAGTCAGGTAGTTGCTGGCGTGATTGGAGCGGAAGATGGAGGCCTTTACGTCCAATCCTGCGATGAAGGTGCGCAATTCCGCGGCCAATTCAATCGGCGTCAGTTGATCCACTTCACCTCGCTGGTCCGCTTCCCAAAGCGGCGTGTTCTCCACCGGCGTCATCACCAACGTGCTCACGAAACGGGGGGAAATCTGACTGACGACGTGGGCCGATTGTTCGGCGTGCTCGCGGGAATGGGAGCGATTGCCTGCGCCGAGCAAAATCATGGTTGAAAGCTTTACGCCGGCCTCGTGGGCCTTGTTCGCGACTCGCACCATTTCTTTCGCATCGACGCCCTTTTGCAGCTTTTCGAGCACGAAGTCGGAGCCGCTTTCAATGCCCAAGTAGTACAGGCTCAAGCCGGCCTCGCGCAGTTCGCGCATTTCCTCCACGCTGCGCAATTGCAGGGCCTGGGGCGACGCGTAGCAACTTACTTTGCGCAGGTTCGGGAAGGATTGAGTCAATCGCTCCAGCAACTTGAGCAAGTAGGAAGCCTTGGCCACCAACGCATCTCCATCGGCCAAAAAGACCTTGCGCACGTCGCCGATATGGTCTCGCGCCCAGTCGATTTCCGCTTCCAATTCGGGCAGGGGGCGTACGCGGAACTGCTTTGTTCGGTACATCCCACAGAAGCTGCATTCGTTGTAGCTGCAGCCGAGGGTGGCTTGCAGAATCAAACTGTGGGCCTCTGAAGGCGGACGAAAAAGCGGCTCCTGGTACTGAATCACGTGCGCAGCTTAACCTCTCCTCCCGAACCCGTGCTGCCCCACATCCACAAGTCGCCTTTCGAGCCCCATGCGCTGCTGCGAAACTCGCACCTCATGACCTTTGTGGGCGGGCTGCCAAGGCTTGGGTTTCAATCCTTTGAGAGGCGTGCCGAAGATTTGCTGCTGCCCATGCAAGACGGCAGCAGATTACTCCTGCGCTGCAACTGGCAACGCGCCGATTCGGGTTCCCTGCGCCCATCTTCCCAAGCCGGCGACAATCAGCCCGCGCGGCATGCGGGATCCCGCGCGCCGGTCATGTTGCTCGTACACGGTTTGACGGGCGACGCGCGGGCGGGGTACATGTTGGCCACGGCCGCCAAAGCCTTTGAGGCCGGGTTCAGCACGCTGCGCTTGAATCTGCGCAATTGCGGAGGCACCGAAGCCCTCAGCAAGTCGGTCTACCACAGCGGACTTTGGGGCGACCTCATTGAGACGCTCGCCGCTTTGGCGAATGCCGGTCACGGCCCCGTGACTGTGGTCGGGTTTTCATTGGGCGGCAACCTAACCCTGCGCATGCTCGGAGAGCTTGGGCCCGATGTACCCGACAATTTGTCCGGCGTCGTTGCGGTTTCGCCTCCAATCGACCTCTCGGCCAGCGCCGATGCGCTGGATCGGTCGAAATCAAATTCCCTCTATCGGCGGCTCTTCCTAAGCGGGCTGGCTCAAATGGTTCGGGAGCGCCACCGCTTGAATCCCTCCGAGGTCGATCTGCAGGGCTTGGCGGAGCTGCGCAATCTGCGCGATTTTGACGACCGATTCACGGCTCCCCTCTCCGGCCACGGCAACGCAACTCGCTACTACGAAACCTGCAGTGCACTAAAGTCGCTGGGCGAAATATCGGTGCCGACCCTGGTCATTCAGGCCCGCGACGACCTGCTGGTTCCCTTCCAATCCTTCCAGGGGAGCGTCTGGAACGACAATCCGAACTTGACCCTACTCGCGCCCGAGGCCGGGGGTCACTTGGCATTCATCGGAGGGCGCCCCGAGGGTGGCAAGGGCCCCCACCTTCGCGATCGGCGCTGGGCTGAGCACCGGGCTGTTGAATTTGCCTGCATGCTGGAGGCTCTGCACGGGCGCCCCCCTGAGCGCCCAAGCCTCAAAGCAGCGGAAACGCTAGACTAGTCGCCTCAAATTTGAGCCGATGCGAGCCAGTTGGACCCTCCGGGCAAGTTCCACTCCATTCGACAACGCCGGCTCACCAATCGATAAACGCCGGCTCCCAAGCGCTGAAAGCTATGGTTACTACTGATCAAGTTCGCGAAGAACTCAAGCAGGTCTTCGACCCCGAAATTCCCGTCAACATCGTCGATCTCGGACTCATCATCGATATCGGCCTCGAAGGTCCCAAGTGCAAGGTCACGATGACCTTGACTTCGCAAGCCTGCCCGGAAGCTAAGACGATTCCGGACGTTGTCATGCGTCGCTGCAATGGCCTCGACGGCATTGATGAAACCGACGTTGAAATCGTTTGGGAACCCCAATGGTCCCCGCAAATGATCTCACCCGAAGGTCGCGCGATCCTGGGCATCGAAGAAGAGTAAGCCCGGCGCACAACAGGACAGGCGTTCCACATGGGGCGTCAATTGAAAGAAGGAACTGCCGCGGGCAGTTCCTTCTTTTTTTTCGCGGAGCGTCAAGCCATTGCGCGCCGGCCACACTCCGCTCAAAAAGCTGCCGGGTTCTCAGCGCCGATCAAAGGCACCAGCCCAATTCTTCGCAAGGACTCTACTGAGTCACATTCAAACCGGTCGGGTCCGACGGCGGGGGAGCGTCGGGATTGGTCTTGAGCTCTTCTTTCCAAGCCTTCATGCGCGCGATAGCACCCTCCTTCTCGGCCTCCTCGATTTTGCCCTGCTGCATGTAGAACATGGACAAGCTCGTGTTGGCGAAGTGGTCATCAGGAGTTAACTCGACGATCCGCTTGGCAGTGGCAATTGCCGTGTCCAAATCGCCTCCCTTGGCCTGAGCCATGGCGAGTGCATGCAGGCAATCCGTCCAGTCGGGCTCAAACTCAAGGGCACTCTTGTAAGCCTCAATAGCGGGCGCGTACTCGCCCTTGCCAAAGTGGCCCATACCCTGCTTGTAGAATTCGATTTTGGGATCAGACACGTGTTTTGTCCTTACTTACATCACGGGCTCGATTCCCAGGGAACCGTAGCCATTGTTTTCGAAGTTAGCGCGGAACATATCTTTGAGCTTTTGAGCTTGGGAATCGTAGGCGGCCTTGTCCTCCCAAGTATTGCGCGGATTCAGCATCTCGCTCGGAACGCCGGGGCAGCTCTTGGGCATCTTCAAGTTGAATACCGGGTGCACCTCGTACTCGACGCCTTCAGTATGCAACTTGCCCTCCAGGGCAGCATTGAGCAAGGCGCGCGTGTGCTTGATCGAAATGCGCTTTCCGGTGCCGTAGGCTCCGCCTGACCAACCCGTGTTCAGCAAGACGCAACGCGCATTCTGCTTCTCCATTTTCTCCGCCAACAGCTTGGCGTAAACGGAGGGCTTTTGACTCATGAACGGCGCTCCGAAGCAGGCGCTGAAGGCTGCCTTGGGCTCGGTAATCCCCACTTCCGTTCCAGCCAGTTTGGCCGTAAAGCCCGAGACGAAGTGATACATCACGTCCTTGCCTTCCAGGATTGAAACCGGGGGCAGCACGCCGAATGCATCTGCGGTCAGCAAAACGATCGTGTCGGGATGCGGTCCGCGCGCTCCCTCCATCACGTTCGGATTGCAATCGAGCGGGTAGGAAAAGCGCGTATTCTCCGTGATCGAATTGTCCGTGAGGTCGAACTCCTGGGGATCGGTGTCAGCCAGACTCTTGCCCGGCAGCGCAGGGACGTTTTCGATCAAGGTTCCCGGCATGGAAAGCGCAGCCGCAATCACGGGCTCGTCCTTTTTGTCGAGATCGATCAGCTTGGCGTAGCAGCCGTCCTCAAAGTTCGAGACGCCGTCTTTGGTCCAGGCGTGCTCGTCATCACCGATCAATTTGCGATCGGGGTCGGCGGACAGCGTGGTTTTGCCGGTCCCGGACAAACCGAAGAGTATCGCACCATCGCCCTTCGGCCCCACGTTGGCCGAGCAGTGCATGGACATCTCATTCATGGTCGGAAGCAAGAAGTTCATGACCGTAAACATGCCCTTCTTGTTGACGCCGCAGTAATCCGCGCGCCCGACGACCAAGCACAGGCGGCGCTTGAGATCCATGATCACAGCGCGCTTGGAATGGGTTCCGTCCCGATCGGGATCGGCGTGAAAACTGGGCACGTTGAGCATGGTCCAACGCTTGCCGTCTTCGTTATCTACGCCCTTGATGCCCTTCGG
>JAJDES010000404.1 GCA_029259675.1 Planctomycetota bacterium | reverse complement strand
CTGGGGCGCCCTGCAGGATTCCGTGCGCATCCTGCTTGACGAGGATCGGGTTGCGGCGGCCAACATGGACCTGGGCGATTTAATCAGGCGTTTGGCGGGCGACAATTTCGCGCAACCGCTCGGCGAAATTGATGACGGCGGCAGGCGGGTCATTCTGCGCTCCGACATGCGCTTCGAAAGCCTGGAAGAAATCGAGAACTACCCCGTGCGCGACGGCCTGCGCATCGGCGACCTGGGCGAAGTCGTCAAGGTAAAAAGCGTGCGCGAATGGCTTTCGCGAATTGACGGCAAGTACTCGTACACGGCACTCATTCGCAAGGATAGCCAAGTCAACATCGTCGATGCGACGGAGGCCATGCGGGCCACAATCGCCGAGCTTGAAAAGGACCCGCGCCTGGACGGCAAGTTCAAGTTCCAGACTTTCTGGGCGCCCGGGGACATGGTTCAAAGCTCGCTTGGCCAATTGGTCAAAACGGCTCTATGGGGAGGCGCGCTGGCTCTGGTCGTGCTCTTCATATTCCTAAGACGCGCGCGACTGACCATTTGCGTTGCCGCCTCGATCCCCGTTTCGGCCCTGATGGCCGTCATGTTTGAGTACTTCATCGGCGGTTCCTTCAACGTGTTGACGATGACCGGCATCACGCTCGGCATCGGCATGCTGGTGGACAACTCCGTCGTTGTTGTCGAAAACATTGCGCGCTACCGAGAAGCCGGGCACAGCGGCTTGGACGCGGCCCGCCTGGGCGCACGCGAAATCTCCCTGGCCGTGACCCTCGCTACACTGACTTCCGTGGTCGTTTTCCTGCCGTTGATTTACATCAGCGACATCCCCTCACTGCGCCTGATGCTTTCGGGCATCGGTCGGCCACTTTGTATTTCGCTGTTGGCGAGCTTGGGAGCAGCGCTGATTTTCCTACCGGTCATCACCGGTCGAATTCTCGGTGAGCGGCCCGCCTTCATTCAAAAACTAGGTAAGCGCATCGCGCCCATCACCGGAGGCCCGGCCGGATTCTTCGCCTACATCGTGGGCACCGTGCGCCTGCTCGCCTTCGCAATCGTGCAGGTTTTGCATCGCATCAACCGCGTGATGCTCACACTTCTAGCGCCGCTATTCGTGCGCATCCCGGTTGGAATCGGCGTGGCTTGGCTAGCCTTCAAAGGCATTCAAGCATCGTCCTCAAGCATGGCCTTGGGTGAGCGCGTCCCGGGCGAAGCGCAAGCCAATCAATCGATGCTATCCCTAATGGGCAGCATGACTTTGGTGGCCGTGATTTTGATCTGGGTTGGAATGGCCTATTGGAAGCGGCGTCCGGCGCCCGCGCCCGTCAGACCGGCTAGCTTCATTCCCCGCGATCGCTCCTTGATTGGAATGATCATCACCGGCAATCGGCTTTTGGTCGGATGGACCATGCGCCATCGCTTTGCCGCCACAGTGCTTTCCGGTTTGGCCTTCTTGACCATCGTCATCCCCTTCGGGCAAAGCTCGATTGCGGCCTTCGGCCAAGAGGAGGACACGACTTCGATTCGCGTGTATGTGGACTTCGAAGCCGACTTCACATCCGTTGAAGCGGAACGCGAAATCAGCATCTACGAAGACTTCTTTCAGGAACGCAAGGAACGCTTCGGTTTCGAATCCGTTTCTTGCCGCTATTCACCATCGGGCGGGCGTCTCGAAGTGTATTGGAAAGAAGTGCTGACCACCGAGCGCTATCAAGAGCTGCTCGCATTGGTCAAGCAAGAGCTTCCCAAGCGCCCAGGCCACAAGATTCAATTCCACGACGGTGAATCCACCAACCGACGCCTCAAGCACATCGCCTTCTTCACGCTCACCGGCCCCGATTCGACGACCCTGGAGCGACTCGGTTTGCAGGCCTTGGAAGTGCTCGAATCGGTACCTGGACTTTCGGGAATTTCCTCGCCACTGGAGAGTTCACCCGAGCAACTGGAAGTCGCCATCGACCGCGACAAAGCCGTGGCCATGGGGGTCTCCACGGAAGTCGCCCAAAACACGATTGCCTACATTTTGCGCGGCAGCAACCTTTCGCGCTATTACGAGGATGGCCGCGAATTGCCGCTCCTTTTGGAATTCGATTCCGAAAAGGTCGCCGGCATCGAAACCCTACGGGACATGTCCATTTGGACGGAGAACGGCCGCGTGGCCCTTTCATCGATCTCCGACATTGCCGTGACCAAGGGGGATCAGTCCATTTTCCGCCGCAACGGCCAAACCAACTTCACGATTACAGCCGAGGTGGACGATCCCACCCAAGTCATGGCCGTAACCATGGCGGGCAATGCAGCACTCAAGCAAATTGAAATGCCGCGCGGCTACTCGGTCAGTGAAAGCGATTCTGCATTTTCGCGCGGTGAGGAAGAATTCGCATCGATGCTCAATGCTTTGGCACTGAGCGTGGTGCTGGTGTTCCTCCTGATGAGCATTTTGTTCGAATCGGTGCTGCTGCCCTTTTCCGTTATGTTCACGATTCCCTTCGCCATCCTCGGCGCCATGTGGACGATTTACATCAGCGGCACCCAAATGGATTCCATGGGCTGGATCGGAATGATCATCTTGGCCGGGGTGGTCGTGAACAACGGCATTGTGCTCATCGACCGCATTCACAACTTGGTGAATGAAGGCATGGATCGCACCGAAGCTGTCATCTTGGGTTGCAGCCAGCGGGTCCGCCCCGTGTTGATGACCGCCCTAACAACGGTCTCGGGACTCCTGCCGATGGCCATCGTTCAACCCGGCACCAACAGCATCTCCTACCAAGCCCTCGCCGTCATCGTCGCCGGCGGACTGGTCACCAGCACTTTCTTCACTTTGTGGGTCGTGCCCCTGGCCTACAGCGTGCTCGACGACCTTTCCAAGGAAGTGCAGTTGCGAACCCGATGGGCCCTGCGCGCCTGGAGGGAAAAACCCGTCGCGGGTGGAGCAGACTCCTTGGGACCGGTTCTCAACTAAGGCCCTGCTCGAAAAGACAGCTCCCAAATCGCGCCCTTCGGCGGACCCTCAAAATCCGGTCGATTTGGTGCTGCCTGAAGTGCTGCCTGAATGGGGCTGAGCCTCTTGGCGGCAATCCGCGCGCTGGATCAAGTCTCTAATGGGTCCTCGATCTCAGCCACAATCCATTGGGCGGCCACCGGGGTTACCCGATGGCCCATCGCTCGAATTCCCCTGTGAGCTCGCCGGGCTTTCGAGCTAGACTGCCGAGCTCCCGATTGCGGCTCACTTCTCGTCACTGCCTTCCGTTCGATACGGTCTCCCGTTCGCTCCTTATTAGCCTGTCATGTCGCTCGACGCAAAGCGCGCAGATGCCGTTCGGCAACTCCCCAAGGATTGTCAAATCGCAGCGGTGGTATCCAGCTACCACGAAGAGATTTGCGGCGGCATGCAACGCTCCGCCCAGCAGCGGCTATTGCAAGCCGGACTCGCCCCGGATGCTTGGCACGTTGTCAGCGCCCCCGGCACCTTTGAGTTGCCGCTCTTGGCCGCGCGACTGGCACGGCGTAGCGAGATCGACGCGGTGCTCTGCTTCGGCTTGGTGCTCAAGGGAGAAACCGATCACGACCGCTACATCGCCCAGGCGACGGCCCAGGGTTTGATGGATCTGGGGCTTCGATCGGGCAAGCCGATCCTATTCGGTGTCTTGACCTGCAACACACTTGAGCAGGCCATCGCGCGCGCACTACCCAGCGCGGAGGGCGGCAAGTTGGACAAGGGTCGCGAAGTAGCCCAAGCGGCGATTGACGCCCTCTGCACCCTCGACGATATCGACGAACTCAAGATGGCCAATTCAAAAGCATCGATCGGCTTCTCCAGCACCGCTTCGCCCGCGAGCAAGCGTTCCCCCAATGGGGAAGGTCAGTAGGACCCAGAGCTCGGGATCCCTACCCAGAAACGCAGTAGTAAGTAATCGCAGCAAGAAATCATGGTCAAGAAGCGCACACGAGCGAGGGAATTGGCCCTGCAATACCTCTACCAATTGGACTTGATCGGCGACGAGCTGCTCGACAGCGCCGAAGGCTTCATCCGCGATGAGGAGTCCGATCGCTCCACGGCCGATTTCGCACTTTCGCTTTGCCTAGGCACGCGCGAGCATCGCGATGCCATCGACAGCATGATCAGCGGCGTCGCACAAAACTGGGACATCGCGCGGATGGCCGTGATCGATCGCAATGTCCTGCGTTTGGGCACCTATGAGTTGATCCACTGCGCCGATATTCCGCCCAAGGTTTCGATCAATGAAGCAATCGAATTGGGCAAACGCTTCTCCACGCAAAATTCGGGCGGATTCATCAACGGCATCCTGGACAAAATCAAGGATCGTTACGCGCAGGCCAAGGCTGAATCCCTTTCATCCGATGACGTGGATTCGGCTGCGGCTTCGGAGCCCCAACCCGACCCGGAATCGAAGCCGGAGAATCCGACTCAGCAAAGTGAAGGCTCCGCGAACAACAACGCCTAGAGCTGCGACCAAATAACAAGCAATGGGACTCTTCGACAGACTCAAGGCCAAGCTGACCAAAACCCGTCAGGCTCTTTCCGACGGGATCTCCGGACTCTTCAAGGGCGGCAGGGCCATCGACGAAGGGCTCTTGGGTGAGCTCGAAGAACTGCTCTATACATCCGACCTCGGCCCCCTGGCGACCGAGATTGTCGAGTTCCTTTCGCGCGCTCACCGCCGCGGAGAAATCAAAGGTGAGGAGGACGTTCGCCGCCTCATGCGCGAGCACCTTCT
>JAJDES010000403.1 GCA_029259675.1 Planctomycetota bacterium | reverse complement strand
CGGCGCGGGTGAACTCAAACTCATCCATGAGGCGCAGGCCGGCCCAACGGGCGTAATTTTCAGCCTCCTTGTAACTCACATAGGTAACGGGCTTGGCTTCGGAGCCCTTGGGCAATTCCCATTTGGCTCCCTCCCAATTCCTGGCCCACCAGTCAGAGCGATTGAAGAGTTCTTTCTCGGGCAACGGCTTGCCCTCTTCACGGGCTTTCTTGGCAGCCTCGCCCTGGATCGTCAGATGCTCGCGCTGGGCGGCATCGATGGCTGCGCGACCCCAATACTCGGGTGGGCGTTTCCCTGTGGCGGCCACGAATTCGGCGAACTGCTCGTTGGTGACCTCCGTGAGCTGCAGGTAGAAGTCCGGCACGCGCCGTTCGTGCATGGGGGTTTCCGCCCAACACACGGCGTAGTTGCCGTCGTTCTCGGTCACCATGTCTTCGATGTGGTCTTCCTTGGAGCCGATGTAGGTCCGGGCGCCCTTGATGAAGACCATGCCCGGAGGCGCATCGCTGGCGCTGTCTTGGGCGGTGGGGAGCAAGCCCGTCGCGAGGACGGTGAGGGTAATCAAGCTGTTGCGAATCAAAATCGGACCTCTCTTCGGGGCGCGCACTGAGGCGAGGAGGGGCGAAGCGGAGCCCGGACCGGGCTCCTCACAGGGGGCATAGATGCCCAAACCGGAATTGTTACCGCCTGGGAGGGAACTCGCAACGGGCCGCACGAAGCCCTTTTCGGGTGGCTGCCCCCGCTTGCCTGGGAAGGCGTCTCGGTTAGCCTCTGCGCGCCCAAGGAGGGCAGCATGACTTCACCCAGCACAATTGAGCTTCGCGTTCCGACCGAATTGGATGCCGTGCGTCTGGATCGGGTTTTGGGGGAATTGATTCCGGATCATTCTCGCGGCCGGCTGCGCGAGTTGGTTGAGGATGGTCGAGTTCAGGTGAATGGGGAGGTCGTCAAGCGCCCCGCCACGAATGTGGAGGCCGGCCAGCTTTTGACTGTGGACATGATCTTCCGGGATCGAACGCGCCCCGGATCCCTGCCGGGGTCGGAGCTCGATTTGTTGCATGAGGACGAGCACTTGCTGGTCCTGGTCAAGCCGGCGGGAATGGTGGTGCACCCCAGCAGCGTCGTGCGCGGTGGCACGCTTTCGGAATTGGTGGAGGAGCGTTGGGGCCGTTTGCCCGAGTTGTCGGGCAATCATCGCCCCGGCATCGTGCACCGACTCGACGCCGACACCAGCGGAGTGATTGTGGTCGCCCGAACGCAAGCCTGCGGCGAAAATCTGATGCAGCAGTTCCGCGAGCGAACGGTGGAGAAGCGCTACTTGGCCTTGGTGCACGGCGACCCACGCTTTGACAGCGAATGGATTGACGCGCCCCTCGGCCGGCATCCGCGACACCCCGATCGCGTGGCCGTGCTGCGCTCGGAGGGTGGCAAAGCTGCGGAAACGTACTACGAAGTCTTGGAGCGCTTCGGGATTTTGGCAGTACTCGGCTGCAAACCGACCACGGGCCGCACGCACCAAATTCGGGTTCACCTTTCCAGCGTCGGCTTGCCGGTAATCGGGGATCGGGTGTACACATCGCGCAAGTCTGTCGTCGCGCCCTGGCCGGACGAATTGCCGCAAATGACGCGCCACGCCCTGCACGCCCAGCGCTTGGCCTTTACGCATCCCGCTACGGGTGAACGCGTGCAGTACGAATCCGAGATGCCGGCCGACATGCGCGAGCTGTGCGAACTCCTGCGCAAGTCCTAGGGCGAGTGAACGTCGGGGCTGAGCGCGAGTAGGGACGGGTCCGCGGGGAGCGCCGGCCCTCATGCTGGATCGCATGCTGAGCCGGGCTCGCCGCTAACCGCGTGCGCGCTGCCGAATCAAATTCAGCATTCGGATTGGCAAGCGCCTGACGCCGGCGAAGTTCGCGCCGGATCGAATCAGTCTTTCAGGCGCAGCTTGACCTTGCGCTCGGGTGAGCCGTCAACCGTGACTCGTTTTGTCGTACTGCGGCCGTCCTCGGTGCGGGCGCTGATGGTGTAGGTCCCCGGAGGCAGCGGACCCACGCGCTGGACTTCGCGTTCGGCACCCGCGCTGAAGCGCTCCATCAGCTCCGAAAGGCCGAGCATGCCGTTCATCTCGCGCCCTTCCTCGTCCAGGACGCTGATGATCGAGACCACGTTTTCATCACTTTTGTCGCGCAGGCTGATCAGGAGCGTCGTGCCTCCGTCCACAAAGACATCCACTTTGGTGGGGCTGCCGTCGTTGATGCGGAAGCTCACGCGTTCGGCCGAACTTAGCGAACCCTTGCGAGCGACGATGCTGTAATCACCCGGTGCGAGGCCCGGGTATTCGAAGTGTCCCGAGGCCTCCGAGGTCACCATGGAAAAAATCTCGAGCAGTTTGCCCTCGGAGTCGCGCACGAAGATCGTGGCGTCCGCCACCGGTTTGCCGGTGACATCGCGCACAACGCCTTTCAGCGCACCGGCCGCTCGCAGGTGGAAGTCCACGCCATCGATCCACTTGCCCTCGGTGATTTGAATCGGGTGCACTTCGCGTCCGGCTTGGCTGTCGTCACCAAAAGCGCCACCGAGAGTCGCTCCGCCGGCGGCCAAGGTGTAGGCGCCTTCGCGCAGGTAGGGCAGTTCAAACTGACCCTTGTCATCGGTCGAAGTTTCCGTGTATTGGCCCCCGAACATCGTTCCAAAGGTGATGCCGCCGTCCGTGTTCAGGGTCACGCGAGTTGCCGCGAGCGGCGCGCCATCGGGACCGAAAACCGTTCCGGAAACCCCTGCAACCGGCAACTCGAAGTTCAATTCGCAGGATTCGGCCTCGGGCACCGTTCGCATGTATTCCATGCTGTGTTGCTGCCCGATGCCCCCCAGGCCGGTTTGCAAGGTCACGCTGTATTGCCCCGGATCATCCAGGGTGATTTTGTATTCGCCGGCGCTGTCCAGGGCTGCGATTTTGATTTTGCCGAGCGAGCCGCCGCTGCTGGGCATGAAGCTCAGCACGGCGCTAGGCACGCCTTCGCCACGGTGTGTCACTCGGCCCGAGACCTTCACGGGGTTGCCGGTGGTTAAACCCAACACCACGTGGGCTTCTTCCCCGTCCTTGAGCTCAACCTGTTCCATGCGCATACCGGAAATAAGCGCGGACATGTCATTGGGATCTTCCAAGTCGAGGAAGGCCTGAACGAGCCACGAGTCGGGCTTGAGATTTTCGGTTTCAAAGCGCCCCTTGCTATCGGTTTTCAGCGCGCGCCTGCCCTCACCTGTCTGAAGCTGAACAAAGACCTGCACATCCGCCGCGGGTTCACCCTCGGCAATGAAAACTTCGCCGGTCAGCTTGGCACCCTTGCGCATGGCCAGGATGCAATCGTTCAGCTCTTCACCGGGTTCCAAATCAAAGCCGAATTCCTCGCTGTCCGCAAAACCGTCGCGCGTCGCAATGATGGCCCCGTCACCGGGTTGAAGGCCTTCGAGCGTGAATGCGCCCTCATCGTCGGAGATTGTTTCCGGGCCTTGATCGATTCCTTGGTTGGCTGCGATCGATTGAAACATGTTCAATTTCGGGCCGACGCGTGCACCCGCCACCGGGCGGCCTTTGGGATCAACCACTTTGCCGGCTAGCACGATCGGCAGTTGCAGCGTGATCTCCAACTCTTGCTCAGTCGGCAAATCAATTTCGGTTCCCGCTGAGGGCGCATAGCCCTCCGCGACTGCAATGAAATTCCATTTGCCGGCGCGCAGCTGGTCGACTGAGAAGCGACCCTCCGCGTCCTCAAACGAAGCGCTGCTGGTTTCCGAAGGTGGCAAGTACCACTGCACGGCTTCCCGCGAGCCCTTGATTTCAAAGCTGGTTACCGGTTGGCCTTGCTCATTGACGACGCGCCCCTGGACACCCATCGGCGGATTGAGAACCAACACCAAGTCGTCACTGCCGGAGCTGGTTTCGGCCGGACTAACCGTAAATTGTTCCGCGTGGTACTCGCCCTGCAGTCGATCGTCGCCCGTGTGGGTGTATGTCGCGTAGATGGCGAAGGGACCTTCGGCCAAGCCCGAAATGCTGAACTCGCCGAATTCGTCGCTTTCGGCCTCGTTTCCCGCACCCGACAATTTCTTTCTGTCCGGCGGTGTTCCCGAAGGGTTGATGGACCAGTCAACATCCAGTCGCAGGGTCGCACCTTGCGCGGGCATGCCGTCGGCGAAATTGACGCGGCCGGCGATTGTGTAGCCACTGACGAGTGCAAAGTCGACAGCGTAGATTTCGCCGTCGAGGACCTTGAAGGCGTCGGCGTCTTGTTCGCGAAAATCTTCGTGGCGCGCGATGATCCAGACCTTGCCCGGGGTTAGGCCGTTCAGCTCGTAACGCCCGTCTTCATCGGTCGTGGTCATGCGCAACAATTCGGAGGGATTGCCCCAAAACTCGATTCCCGCAGCGCGCACACTCACATCGGGTACCGGATCGCCCCGCTCATCCACGATTTGGCCCTGCACCGTTGCACCGCGTAACAATTGCAAATCGAGTTCCAGGTGCTGACCGGAGTCCACATTGAGTGCGAGCCGAAACTCGCGCGCCAACATTTCTTGATCCGTCTCAAAGTCGATCGGGTAGTCAACCGGTACCCCGCGGAATTCGTATTCGAGTTCGGACTCGACATCCAGATACTTGTTCCAGCGCGGCGTGCTGCCGCGATCGAAGCTAATGGAACTGTCGCGTCCGGCACCCATGCGAATGTTGATCGCGCCCATCTCTTCCGCCTCGAAATCGGTCGGCAGGGCGATGGTGCCGGTTACCCAAGCGCCCAGGCGCGGGCTCAGCTTTACTTGCTTGCCCTCGGCGGGGACGGGAACGGACTTTTCACTGAACAGGTAGCGGCCTTGGGCGGCGACGTGCGGCACATACGCGTCCAGGGGCAGATCGAAGGCAAAGCGACCGGCAGCGTCGGCTTCGGCCACGACCACGGCCTTGCTCGCGAATATCGGGGCCGCGAGATGCTCGGTCAATTCCGATTCTGAGCCTGATTCCGTGGCGTTCCGTTCAGAATCCGCCACCTCGGTCGGGTCGGAGCCCGTTTCGGCGAGCAGCTCGGAATCCTCGCTTTCGGGATCGGTGCCCGAATCAGCTCCAGACCCAGAGCCCTCAGCTTGGGGGCGTGTTTCGGGCGGCCGGCCGATATTGAGCCAAGTGAAGTCGGCCGGTCCGTCGAGCAGCAGGATGCTGATTTTCTCGTCAACCGGCGTGTTCTCCGGAAGCTCAATCCAACCCTCGACTCGGCGCGTGGGGGTGGTTTCGATCAGGGCGCCGTCCAGCATCACGACTTCGCGGGTGCTGACGGGCTCGGCAGGCTCATTCGGAGACACCGAAGGGGGCGTTTCCGAGCTGGCCGTGGCGGAGAGCTCTCGCGTGGCCTGGGGGCCCTTGGCGGGCTGCCCTCCCTGCGCTACG
>JAJDES010000402.1 GCA_029259675.1 Planctomycetota bacterium | reverse complement strand
TGTCTTTCGCGCCGACAAAAAAGACCCTTGGCGTTCGGCAGAGATCGTGATTCCCGAGCAAGCCATGTTGGACTTTTCGACGATGGTCTTTCTGCCCAACCTCGGATCGCGCTTGATTCAACTCAACTGGAGCATCCACTTCGCACCGAGCGGAGGCGGCAAGCGAACAGAAATCTGGAGCAGCAGCGAGTTCCTAAAACCACCGAGCGGTGGAGGTTGGCGTTCCAGCACCATCGACTTGTCCAATATCGCGGGTCAACGTGGGCAATTCTTATTTAGAAGTAATGGGTCTGAGGATTCGCCCAGCAAGGTGCCGATGGAATTGTTGGCGGCTTTCGGCAATCCGGTTGTGTACGTCGCTAACGACACGCGGCCCAACGTGTTGATCATTAGCATCGATACCCTGCGCCGCGATCGCATATCACCCTACGGCGGGGATCCCAAGTTGACCCCGAATTTAGGTGCCCTCGCCGCGAGCGGAATCACCATCGAGCGCTATTGGAGCGCGGCGCCTTGGACTTTGCCCTCCTACGCCACATTGATGACGGGTGAGTATCCCTCAACTCACGGTGCCGGGCGCGTTCAAATGGAGGGCGGAGCGAATCGCGGCGTGGTGGGTATTGCCGACGGAATTCCGAGCTTGGTGCGCAACTTCGATGAAGCGGGATACGCGACACAAGCCTTTTTCTCCAACGGCCACTTGAACATGCCGTCGGGAGTTGAGAACGGCTTTGACGGCTACAACTGGTACGGCCTTACCGGACGCTCCGCCACTCAACAATTTCACGAGTGGACGGCAAGCTTGAATGGGAGGCCGTTCTTCGCAATGGTTCAAATGACGGACCCGCACTGGCCGCTGGTCGTGCCCACACGTTTTGAATCCATCCAGGAGGCGCCCGACCCCGACTCCGTGCCGTCACTGGAAACGGACGCCATGCGACTGTTCCAGAAGGGTGTGCCCGAGGAGGATCGCGAAAACTTCACGCGCTTGTACGAAGTTTTGGTGGAGTACATGGATGCTCGCGTAGGTGAAGTGCTGAGTTCGCTTGAGAAGCGCGGCCTGCGCGAAAACACCTTGATTGTCTTTCACTCCGACCATGGGGAAGAGCTTTGGGACCACGGCAATTGGTGGCATGGTCATACTCACCATCATGAGTTGGTGCAGGTGCCTTTGATCTTTAGCTTTCCCAATGTCTTGCCTGCGGGAACGCGTATTGACGGCGATTTTCGCGGACCGGATGTGCTCCCGACTCTTCTGGATCTGGCCGGACTCTGGCCCATTGAACGCGAATTGGAGGGGGTCAGCCTGGCGCACTTGCTAACGGGTGAAGACGGAAATCCGCCGCCGCCGGCGCTGCATGAGTCGCAGCTATACGGACCCGGCGGAGACTTGGCCCTCACCTCTTGGCCGTGGAGGTTGATTTACCAGCCGATCGGCGAACACCAAAACGACGACACCTATTTAAATGTCGATTCCGAAGTGATGCTCTTCAATGTTGAGGAGGATCCGCTGGAATTGGTGAACTTGGCGGACAAGGAACCGAAGCAGCGAGACAAGATGTTGGCCGCCGCGCGCAAATTTCAAGAGCAGGCGGCCAGCCGCAAATTGGGCAAGAGTACCCCGACCAAAATGGGCGCGGACGCGGACGCCGGCCTGTCGGTTCTGGGGTATGTAGATGATGAATAGAAGCGCATCTGTTGTCGTGCGACGGATGAGCTGAATCCGAGCGGGAGCGCGGATGGGCGAGCGCGGACAGGCCGGCCGCCGCGCTGGGCTACCGCCTGGTCCGAACCCGCTCACCCATCGGTGTCTCTGGGCCTTTGGGGGCTTCGTTCGGTATGCGCATCGGGAGCAAGCTCTCGCCGCTCCATCAATGGCCCTTGGCCGGGTGCTGGGAGAGGATTCATGGGGAGCCGTCCCGGACTGAGGCTTGAGCGGCTTTGGCTTGGGCACCTATTGAAAGTTGGAAGCGGAGCCCGCCGCACCGGGCGGAATTCGAGAGGGTGATTCTCAGTCCGTTCGGTTGGCGCAACCTGAGTTCTCCGCGGCCCTGGAGCCCTTCTCTGGAGCCCGTCGCTGGCGCCTCAGCGCGGCCGACAGCGGCGCGAAGGGCGCTTTACGGACTCTATTGCCCTTGGGCCGCGAGCAGCGCTCGTGCGTGCGAGGCGCCCGCAAGTGCTAGGGCGGCGATCCCCGGCGCATCAAAAAGTCAGCGCTCAAATGCGGACAGTCCGGCCTGCGCCTGCGTTACCTCGCGGCGATCGCGCATAATGAATGTATCGAAAGTCGAACCATTTGAACGCCGCCCGCTACCTGCCCTTCGTCTCCCGCGCCCTCAGGCGTAGGGGAGCACCCCTGCACCTAACGCTCTTCGTGACCGGGGCCTGCAATCTGCGTTGTCGGCATTGCTTCCACTGGAAGGAAGTCGCGGACTCAGTCCCCGGGCCGAGTGTGGAGAAGATCCAAAACCTAGCGGCATCCTGTGAACGCATGGGCCCACTTCTATGGGTCAGTTTCGGTGGCGGCGAGCCGTTCTTGCGTCGGGACCTTCCGAAATTGGCCGAGGCGTTCGGTTCGCGTGGATTGCGACACTTGGCCATACCGACCAACGGCTTGATCGAGCGGCAGCACGAGCTTGTCGAAGAGATTTGTCGCTCCAATCCCGATTGTTACGTGTCCGTCTCCGTCTCCTTTGACGGCCCCCCGAAGATTCACGACGAGATTCGCCAAATTTCCGGTGGGCACGAAAAATCGATGCAAGCCGTGCGCGCTTTCCAGGCGCAGAAGGCCAAGTTGCCCAACCTTGGGGTGGGCGTGATCCTGACGGTGACGCGCGAAAATCAGGATGAGCTTGCCGAGCACATGGAGTTCCTGGTTAAGGAGTTGTCGCCGGACAATACAACGATCAACTTGGCGCGTGGGACGGCTTTGGATGAAGCCTTGCTCGAGGTGGATCCGGAGCGTTACGCGGAGGTTGTAGCGACCAAGAACCGACTGGTTGAAGAGAATCGCATTCCCTACTTCGACTTTCCCCTGGGCCGCTTGGCCGTGGCACGCGATCGCTTGATGTACGAGCACATCGAAGGCTTGGCGCGCGGCTCCAAGCAAACCCACCTCGATTGCACAGCGGGCAGTTTGTCGGCCGTCATCTTTGAAGATGGTTCCCTGCACCCCTGCGAGATTTTGGGCAAGTCGATGGGCAACTTAAACGATGTCGACTGGGACCTCGAAAAGCTGTGGAAGGCGCCCCTGGCGGATGCACTGCGAACTGAAATTCGAGCGACCCGTTGCAGTTGCACCTGGGAGTGCGCCCAGGCGGACAATGTACTTTTCAATCCGCGCAAATGGCCGGGGCTCCTAAAGGCCTATCCGCGTTGAACGCCCGCAAGGTACCGAGCTCAGCCGCAATTTCCTCCAGTCGCGCTCCGGCCATGGGCGTGCTTGTCCCGTGCCGCAACGAGGCCGCCGTCATGGAGCGCAAGCTGGCCAACCTGGCCGGCTTGAATTGGCCCCTTTCGGAGCGTCCGCATCGCGTGGTCGTTGTTGACGATGGCAGCGACGACGCGACCTGCGCCAAGTATGAGGGCTTCTGCGCTCGCGATCCGCGCCTTGCTGAAGCTGGAGTAGATACTCTGCTGGTCAGCAATACAAAACGTCCGGGCAAGGCTGGAGCCATTGCCGCGGGCTTGGAGGCCTTGGCTTCGTCAGTGGACTTGATTGTCTTGACCGACGCGGATGTTTGCCTTTCCAAGGACGCTCTGGTGGAAATGCAATTGGCCTTTCACGCCAGCCCGGCATTGGGGATGGCCTCGGGTGCACAGGTCTTTGTGGACCGACTGGCCGCCGATGGAGTCTGTCCGGATATGGATGCGAGCACTGCCGCCGGTGGAGGTCGCTACGATCATTGGACCGCCCGCGCACGCGGTTTCGAATCGCTATTCGGAAGGCTCTTCAGCGTGCACGGCCAACTGTTGGGCTGGCGCACGGAATTGGAGCTGCGCCCAAGTGCAGGTCTGGCGGCGGACGACCTCGATTTGATGTTGCAAGTTCGAAAGCGGGGCCTGCGCGTCGAGCGAGTCGAGCAGGCGCTCTTTTTCGAAGTCAAGGCGGATGCCGGCACCGTGCGCACGGGCCAAGCCCTGCGCCGAGCGCGGGCCTTCATTCAGTTGGTGCAGCACCACGATGGAGAAAGTGCCCCCCTGGGTAGGGGCGTGATGAATCGCATGCAGTGGATGGCCTACCGCCGTTTGCCGATTGCGGCGCCCTGGCTCGCGCTCGCGATGTCGATTCTGCTGCCCTTTTTGGGGGCCGCGCTCGCAGGGCCAAATCTGGCAGCAGCCATTTTGATTCTGATCCTGGTGCTTTGGTTCTCCAAACCGGGGCGCGATCTGTACACACTAATGGCCGTGATAGCCAAAGCCGTACAAGCAGAGCGGGCGGGGAGCTTGCCCGATCGATGGGAGATGGAGCGTTCGTGACCGCTAAGCACAGGCTGTGGGAGGCCCTAGCCTGGGCCGGAATCTTTTTGCTGGCGCTCATGATGCGGATCGAAGTGAGTTTCGATTACGAAGCTCAACATCCGCTCGCGGACAGGCCCGTGATTGATGAACGCTCCTACGAAACATGGGCGCTTGAAATCGCTGCGGGTGACTGGTTCGGCGACGAAGTTTTCTTTCAAGAGCCGCTTTATCCCTATTGGTTGGCGACCGTCATCAGCATGCTCGGTCCCGAGCGCATCGGCCTGCGCCACATGCAAGCCGGCTTGGGCGCCGTCTTAGTGTTGCTGATTTTATTCTTAACGCGGCGACTCTTCGGCGTCGCTCCGGCCTTGATAGCGGGCTTGGCGGCGGCAACCTATCGGCCGCTCTTGCTGTTTCCCTGTTATCTGCTCAAACCCAATCTTTTCCTACCCATTTTCACGCTGCTCTGTTTTGTCGGCATTGTCAGCGCGGGCAAGTCGGGCAAATCGAGTTGGCCCGGCTGGGCGCTTGTGGGTGTCCTGGGAGGATTGGGAGCTTTGTTGCGCGGAAACTTGCTGATCTTGCTTCCGGCGCTCCTGCTCTGGCCCCCCGTCTCAGCCAAGTTGCGGGGCAGGGCCTTTGCGGGTGGCCTATGGGGCAGTCTGGGAATGGCCCTTGGTTGCTTGGCTATGTTGCTGCCTGTGGCACTGCGCAACTATTCCGTCGGAGGAGTCTTCGCGCTTACGACGAGTGGGGCGGGCACGAATGTCTACGGTGGAAACAACCGGGACAACCTCTATGGGCGAGCGAAGGAGTTTGATTGGGTGCGGGGAATCCCCGAGTACGAGGCGGATGACTGGCGACATGAGGCGGAGCGACGTGTCGGAGCTGCGCTGAATCCGAATGAAGTCAGCTCCTATTGGTTGGGGGAGGTGGGGCGTTCCATTGGGGAAGATCCGCTGCTGCACCTTCAAATCCTGTGGAACAAGTTGCGTTTGAGCTTGGGCGCCTACGAAGTGCCCGACAATCATCACCTGGAGTGGGACGCAAAGTTTTTGACCAGCAAGTCGCTACTGGCCCCGGGCTTTGGCCTGTGGGGCATGCTCGGGTTGGCGGGCCTGTTGAAATGCGGCTGGAAGTTTCTGCGCCGCGGGAGCACGAAAACGGAGGATCCGGCTCGCCTGGAAATCCTTTTGGCCTTCGTCGCCTACTTGCTGACTATCGTACTCACCGTCACCAGCATGCGTGCGCGCTTGGCTCTCGTGCCGCTCATGCTGCCCTTTGCCGGCTTTACTTGTGTGGAGCTGGGGCGCCGATTGATGTCCGCGAAACGGAGCGGGCCGGAGTTGCGAGGTTGGCTTGCAGCCTTGGCCTTGGCCGCTTTGTGCGTGCACTTGCCGGTAATTGACAGCGAGCGTCGCGCTCGAGATTTCTCAACGCGTCAATTCAATTTGGCGAGCTACTTGGCTGATGAACCGAACGGTTTGGAGGGCGCCAAGGCCATCGTTTCGGAGTTGGACAGTCAATGGCCGGGTTCCTCGCGCGTGATCAATTTGCGCGCGGAGTTGATGTTTCGGGAGGCGCGAGAACGGTTGCAATCCGATCCCTCGCAAACCGAAGCTGTGCGCGCGCTGTTGCAAGGTGCTCTGGATCTCTTGCACGCGGTTGTGAGCAATTCCGGAGTCAATCTGCGCGAGCGCTTTCGGGCACGCGTCTTGTCCGGTGCCGTGCAGGAGTTTTTGGGCAACGGTTCCGGAGCGGAGGGGCACTACCGCGCTGCGCGCGAGTTTGATCCCGAGGATGCCGGATTGATGCGCGGGCTTGCCAATGCACTCATGATGCAGCTAGGTAAGAGCGGATTCCGCGCAAGTGTGGCGACGGAAGCCGAGGATCTCTACCGGGCGGCGTTGCTCAAGAACGATCACGATCAATCTTCACGCTTGGGATTGGCCAACGTGCTCTTTTTGCAGGGCAGCAGTTCTCCCACGGGGCGGGCGCGCGAGTTGGCCCTGGATGGGGCCCAAGCCGAACTCGAGCGATTGCGTTCGGCGCCCGGCGTCGACAGCAACGCCGTTCAAGGACTGCTGCAAGCGGTCGAAGAGGCTCGCAGGCCCTGAATCGGCAGGGTCTCCATGGACTTCAGGCCTAGCGCGTCGGTAGCGCGAAGCGCGGCGCGGAGATGGCTCACTCCGCTTCCGGAGCCTACCTTCGCGCGCATTCGTGGCGGGCGAAGGTAAGGCTCCATGGGAACTACTCGAACATGCCGGGCAACACTTTCCACTCAACTTTTTGAATGCTCGTGTTGCGAAAGCCGGCAAGTTCCGTTTCCGTCGGCCTGGCCGCTTCCAGTTCCTTGCGGATGGACTCAGCGACGCTTTCAAGCGGCACTTCCTTGGTGTCGAGCACCTCGAAAACCCAAATCGACGAGTTGGATTCAATCGGCTCTGAGACGTCGCCCACACCAAGCGGCAAAAGGGCCTCGATGATTTCGGTCGGCCATTCGGCCGCAAGGAAATCGTCGCCCAGGAGGCCGCCGCGCTCGGCGGACGGGTCGCCGCTAAAGCGTTCGGCTAGGGCCGCGAAATCTTCTCCGTTGTCCAACCGTTCGATGATTTGTTCGGCTTGTTCGCGCAACAATCGCCAGGATTCGGCGTAGCGTTCGCGCATTTCCTCCGTCATGGCGCGGCTATCGCCGGGGGCGGGCATGGGATTCACCAGTCGGATCGCGCGCAAATCAAAACTGCGGCCGTTCTCGCCGTAGCGCTCAAGCCACTTTCCGCGCACCAAACGCGGCGTGATCTCTCGCTGGGACATGAGCAAGTCTTCCAGCATGATGATGCTGCGCAAGCGAACCTTTTCGCTGCGAATGAAGCTCTCTTCCGTGATACCGGATTCGGCCAAATTTGCGAGCCAACGCTCGCGCTCGCCCTGATAGAAGTGCTCGGTTCGCAGTTCAATGTCGGACAACACTCGCTGCAACACGCGTTCGTCGTTCAGGGTGCCCCCCGACTTGCGAAACTCACTCTCTGCGGCCCAACCCTCGACGAAGAGGGGAGCCATCGTTTCACCTTGGTAGTGCATGAGCCACATGGAGTACTCGCCGCGGCGAACGGGCACGCCGTC
>JAJDES010000401.1 GCA_029259675.1 Planctomycetota bacterium | reverse complement strand
GCAAGTTGTAAAGCATGGCGCCCATGGCGTAGACGTCGGAGGCCGGTCCGACGCGTTCAATGTCACCTTCGGCTTGCTCAGGCGGCATGAAGTAGGGGGTGCCCACAACCGTGCCGTCCATGGTCATTAGGGGAGCATCCGTTGCTTGACTGCTCGAATCCATCAAGCCGACTTCAATGCTCGAAAAGGCCATGTCGCCCTGCCGCAAGCGAATGTCACGCGCATCGGGGCGACCTTTCACGCGCGCCAGGCCCCAATCCATCACATAGACCTGACCGTAGCGGCCGACCATGATGTTGGCCGGTTTGATGTCGCGATGGGTGACGCCCTTGTCGTGGGCAAAGGCCATGGTTTCGCACACGCGCAGTAGGACCGAAACGGCGCGCGGCAAATTCCATTCGTCGTCACCCTTCGCAACCTTGGCCAGTACTTCCTTAAAGCTGCTGCCGCGCACCATGCGCATGGTGAAGAAGACGGAGCCTGTCGCATCCACACCCAATTCGTGTACCGGCACAACGCCGGGATGATCCAACTGACTTGTGATTTGGGCTTCCTCGAGAAAGCGTCCGAGGCTGCGGGTCGCGTCCGGATCTCGATCCGCCTTGCCGGCTTTGCTGGCGAGCAAAACCTTCATGGCCAATGTGCGCCGCAGGTCGCGGTCGAATACGCGCAATACTTGGCCCATGCCTCCCTGACCCAGCAGGCCGCGCAATTCGTAGCGGCCCTCGACAGGGGAGTCTTCGGCTTCCGTTGAGGGATTCTTCTGCGCGCGGCTCGTTTGTTCAGCTTCGATATTTTTCGAGCCGCTCTCGCTAGCTGCGGAAGGGGCACCGCCGGGAGCTGCCGTCGCATCCCCTTCGGCATCGGCCCAATCGTGCGCGCTGTCCGGAAGGCTGACCTCCGGATCGCTTTTGGGTCCGAAGGCCTGGCGCAGGCGCTGGCTTAGACTGCTTTCGATCGACGGGAATTCTGGCTCATCCTTGCCCATAGAAATCTCCTGGTGTGGTTGGCAATCGTAGCAGTTGCGCAATCGCGTACCCGCCCGCTAGGACGTAGGCAGGGCGCGCTTGCGTTCCCAAGATGACGGAATCGAGGCCGGACTCCATTCGGATTTCCCCCCTCCCCAGCGATCAGAAAAGGCGAAATTGCGCAAGCTGCCGATGCAATAGAGCGTTCTTCTCGCCGCCTGAGCACCGCTCAATAAATGCTGTTTTTTGCTCTCGCAGGCAGTTGCAAGGTGCATACACCCGGGAATGCGGTTCACAGGGCGCGAGGTCCCATAGTATCGAGCTTCGTTGCGGGAGGTTTCGTTCCTAAGCTTGGGCCTTCCTTCTCTCGCACTCACAATCTCCGACTCGTTCGAATTCGAAACCGGATCCAGCTTAGATCATGCAAATCAGCACCAGATGCGCCCTCGCCGTTTCCCTTTGCGCACTCCTGACGGCAGGAGCTGCGGCTTTTAATAGCCAAGACCTAAGCGGTGTTGAAATTCACTCGGATGAAGTTGCGGGCAAGGTTCATGTGCTTTACGGAGCCGGCGGCAACATCGCGGTTTCGATCGGCCCCGATGGAGTGCTCGCGATCGACAGTCAATTCGCACCGTTGGCGCCCAAATTGCTGAAGGCGGTAGAGGAGCTGGGGGGGCGCTCCCCGAGCTGGCTAATCAATACTCATTGGCACGGCGATCACGCGGGCGGGAATGCGGACTTCGGCGCGGCGGCCAGCATTGTTGCGCACCTCAACGTACGCCGGCGCTTGAACGGAGATGGAGAAATCGGTGGCAAGACGAATGATTCTCCGCAGGACGGCGCGGGCTTGCCGCTAGTTACCTACAAGGGCGAGAACGGTCCCAGTTTGCATTTCAACGGCGAAGAAGTGGCGATCATGCACTTCGGGGCCGGACACACGGACGGCGACAGCGTGATTTGGTTTAAAGGGTCGGATGTGTTGCACATGGGCGATCTCTTTTTCTCTTCGGGTTACCCCTTTATTGACCTGGATAGCGGTGGCGATGTGCGCGGCTATCTAAGAGCGTTGCGGCGCATATACGAGCTGGCGGGCCACAGCACCATGATCATTCCCGGTCATGGCGAGGTTTCGAATAAGAAGGGGCTGGAGAGTTACATTCTGATGCTGGAGGAAACCGTCACTCGAGTTCAGGACGCCCTCAACGCGGGCCGCACTGTGGACGAGATGATCGAAATGGACCTGCTGGGGGATTTCGACGGGCACTGGGGTCGCGGGTATGTGAACGGGGCCAGGCATATGCAGACCCTCGCGCGCGGCTTGAGCAAGTAGCTGGGGGTCCTGCGTGGGTCCGGAATTCCTCGCCATGTCGGCGGGGGGGGCCGGCTGGGGGCCGGCTGGGAGGCCTGCGGGGCGATTTCCCGAGTGCAGGCCTAATCAGAGACCCGGCAACAGCCCCCTCTGAAAGGGCGACTAGCCCTGGAGCAGGGGTTCGGCTGGCAAGTTGCGCAGCGAACGCTAGACTCTCTCGCTCGAATTGGGGGTGCAGGCGGCTGGAATCAACGCTGGCTGAGGCGCTCACTACTCCCCGGAATGCTCCCCGGAATGCCGGCAAGCCCCAAGGGCCACAATCCAGACCCATGAAGATCAAGATTCGCAACAGTGCTTCGAAGAAAGCCAAAAAGACCGGCTTTCGCACACGCCAACAGACCAAGAACGGTCGCAAGATCAACAGCCGCCAGCGCGCGCGTCACGGACGTATCTAAGCGGCGATGTGGGGTGCAAGATCCCACGGCTAGTTCCGCACTCTTGGCGGCCACCTGTGGCCAAATGGCTGCTAGCAATTCGGCAGCCGCCCTCAGACGTCGCCCGCGCAGGGGACGTTGCCGGAGGGGCATCGCGGCCCATCGGCCGCGCAAAGCATTTCGCGAGTTAGCGATTGCTCCTAGCACATCGATTGGGTTTGGCGCAGGTATGGGGGGCAGTGTGCTCCCCATTCAGCGGCTCATTGAACACAGAGCTCAGCTTCTTTGGATCGGAATATTCCATCGATTAAAGAAGCGTTGAGCGCAAAAGCGGGCGGCACTTTCGGCATCGCGGTCCAGCCGTGTTTCCATTGATGTACGTTTCCCTTTTGGCGAAACGCGCCCCATCAAATGGGCAAGGAAGAGTCCAAGAGTGAATAAGAAGCCCGAGACGACCCACTTTCTCCCGCGCACTCGCGCGCAGATGAAGGCCCTAGGTTGGGAGGAGTTGGACATCCTGCTGGTGACCGGGGACGGCTACGTGGATCATCCCTCCTTCGGCGTTGCGGTGATCGGGCGCTATCTCGAAGCCCACGGCTATCGCGTCGGCATACTCGACGTGCCGGAGTGGGAGCCGGATGGTCAAGGATGGAAGCGCTTGCCGGCGCCGCGACTATTTGTCGGCGTTAGTGGAGGCACCATCGA
>JAJDES010000041.1 GCA_029259675.1 Planctomycetota bacterium | reverse complement strand
GCCGTCATGTGGCTCTTGATCTTTTCGAAGCCGAGATCCCGCAATTTTGCGGCCAGGTCTTGGCCGCTCATGCCGTACTGCTTGGCTAGGTCGTAGACGCGTTTCTTAGTCACGAGTGTGGCTTGGTTCTTTTTAGGTGTGCCCCGGAGGGAATGAAGTGGGGCTGTGGAGCTTTGTTACTCGCCCGAGGGAGTGCTAAGCGTCGGCCGATGGGGTGCTGGCCGGGGTGGTAACGGGGTTCTGACCGTCGCCGGTCAGTCCCTGCTCGCCGCTGGAGCTGGTACCAGTTGTGCTGTCGTCGCCTTCAGCTGCTGGCTTTGGAGGTGTGGGAGCGGATTCCTGTGAAGCGAGCTCTCCGCCCTCTCCGTCGAGGCCGGCATCACCGCCGCCATCGAAATCCTCGCCCGGGCCGATCGGGTTGCCGTCTTCGTCTTCATCGGCGAGGGATTCGGCTTCAAACTCCGCGCGGGTTTTGATGTCGATATCCCAGCCGCACAGGCGACTGGCCAAACGAACATTTTGGCCCTTCTTGCCGATTGCCAAGGACTGTTGATCTTCGTCAACCAGGACGATGGCCGAGTGGGCATCCACATCGGCGTAAATGTTGTCCAGGTGAATGGTGGCCGGCTTGAGCCCGTTCATGATCAGGGTCTCAAGTGAATCGCTCCAACGAATGATGTCGATGCGTTCGCCGCGCAGTTCGTCGATGACAGCTTTGATGCGCGAACCGCGAACACCGACACAGGCGCCGATGCAATCGATCTTGGGGTCCTGCGAAATCACAGCCATCTTGGTGCGATAGCCGGGTTCGCGAACGACGCGCTTGATCTCGATGATGTCGTCCGCAATCTCGGGCACTTCCAATTCGAACAGGCGGCGCACCAAGTCGGGGTGCGCTCGACTGACGAGGATGCGCACGCGGGGGCCGTCCTTGCGAACTTCGAGCAAGATCGCGCGGATGCGATCACCGGGAGAAAAAGTTTCGCCGCGCACTCGTTCTTCGCGCGGGAGGTAGGCTTCGGTGCGCCCCAAGTTGACGACTAGGTTGTCGCCGTCGAAGCGCTGTACGGTTCCGTTGATGAGCGAACCCACGCGGCTTTCGTAATCGTCGTACAAAACGTCGCGCTCGGCTTCGCGAATCTTCTGCATCATGACCTGCTTGCAGGCCTGTGCCGCGATGCGCCCGAGTTCCGACATTTCAAACTCGTACTCGCCCTCGTCGTCCTCAACAGAGATCGAACCGAGCTTGCGATCGATGGTCACTTCGAGGTCTTCACCCGCTCCAATGCGCTTGCGTACAGCCGCTGCAATGGCCTGCTCAAGACCCTCGAAAAGGACCTCTTTCGGAATCTCCTTGTCCCGGTGAATGACGTCGATCATTCGGAGGATGTCTTCGTTGTTCATCGGAGCAGTCTGGAGAATGTGGGTAATAGGGGAGCGTGAATGCGTTAGGAATTCGTTTAACGAAAACCCTCGAAGGGTGCATGGACCCCCCGTGAGTTCAGCGAACTCCATCGGCACCCTGTGGCAAGCTGCCATTAAAGGCGCAAGAGTGTGCGATATCCTGGAGTGGCCGTCAACGCGCGATATCCCTAGGGCAGGGCTTTCTCGCAGGTTTCTACCGGCGATGGAGGCGCTATGCTCGGTTGCCCCACCTTTCGTAGGACCCGCCTGTCCGCCCGGGGCGGAGCGACTTCTGAGCCCGCAGCCCGCTGTATTCCTCCGCGACCAAACTTGCCGCCCTTTACGTTTAATGACGATTCCCGAGCTTGAGCCGATTGGATCCAGCGATGTTTTTCGCGCCTTTCTGGCTGAGCTGCGCGTGCTCGCGGCCAGCGATGCATCCATTCTGATTCAGGGCGAGAGCGGGTCGGGCAAGGGCTTGGCAGCGCGCAAGCTGCACGAATGGAGCGCCCGCTGCGCCCGCCCACTGGTGGAGGTGCATTTGGCGGCCATGGCGCCGAGCTTGCTCGAAGCCGAATTATTCGGCCACGAGCGCGGAGCCTTCACGGGTGCCGATGTGGCTCGGGTCGGCTGTTTTCAGCGCGCGGAAGGCGGAACTTTGGTGCTCGACGACATCGGGCTGTTGCCGCTGGAGGCCCAGGTCAAGCTGCTGCGCGTCTTGCAGGAAAGGGAAATCGAACCCCTGGGGTCCGAGGCGCCGATTGCGATCGATGCCCGCGTGTTGGCAACGACTTCGCTTGATCTGGAGCGCGCCGTTTCCAAGGGCGAATTCCGCCAGGACCTTTATTACCGCTTGGCCGTGGTTCCGATTGTCGTGCCGCCGCTCAGGGCACGGCCGGACGATGTGCGAGCCTTGACGGAGGCTCTCGTTGCCAGGCTTTCCAAGCGTCTCAAGCTGCCCCAGCGAGAATTCAGTTCCGCGGCTCTCGACCGGCTTGAGCGCCACCCCTGGCCCGGCAATGTGCGCGAGCTGGAAAACGTGGTGGAGCGGGTCTTAGTTTTGGCGGAGAGTGAGGGGGGCGCGCCCGCCCCCGTGGCCGTCGCGGAGTTGGATTTCCTGGATGAAGCCGTTTCGGGCGTCGAGGATGATTTGGCGCGCCGAGCCCTGGCCCACGGAATCGATATGGAAGCCCTGAATCGAGCGATGATGGAACAGGCTCTGATCGAGCAACGGGGCAATGTGAGCGCAGCGGCCCGCCGCGTGGGTCTAACCCGCCGCGCGTTCGAGTATCGCCAAGCTCGGCCGAATGATTCGGACGAAAGTGAGCCTGGCAAGGGGCAGCCCGGGCTTGCCAACGGAGGCGGCGAGTCGGAGGGCAAGGCATGAAATTCGCATCCATCGGGTTGCTGGGCCTGACCCTATTTCAGGCGCAAAACGTTCAAATTTGCCTTGGATTGGGCCGAATCTGGCCGGTTTTGGTCCATTTGCATCCGGGCGCCGCAGCTTGGGACGGGCCGTCGGGCGGAGCTGCGGGCGATTTGGCCGATTTGGATCACCAGGATCCAGACAGGCGTCGTGCGGCGCTTGAACATGTGGGGAATTTCGATTCGCAGACCCTCCAGGGTCACTTGGAGCAATTTGACAGCCTGGGACCCTTCGGTCGACTGGCACTGGCTGAGGCCGTCAAGCGCGTGGGCGAGATCGAATGTTTGGAATTCGTGTTGGGGGCACTTTCCGATCCAAGTCATTCGCACGCAATGGACTCGCTGGTGCGGATCGAATTGGCGGGTTTTCTGGGCAGAACGGATTTGGCGGAGCGCCGGATTCCCCTAAGAACGTCCGCGCTCGAGCAGCTGGCGCTGCGCGAAACGGACGAACGCGTGGTGGCCGCAGCCGTCGAAGCCTTGGTCAACATCCACGATGCGGCGGCCGGCGAAGCTTTGGATCGCTTGCTGGATGTGTTGGATGGAGCGCCTGGTCGGGCCGCCGTGCGCGGGCTGGGCCGCACCGCGGCGGGTCGCGCAGCCGCCCTGCGTCGAGCTCGACAACCGTGGTGGGACGCGGGATCGGCCGGGCCCGCGCTTTCCCACGACATGATTTCCGAATTGCTCACGCTGTACGGAAGGCTATTGGCCGACCTGCCCCGCGGCGGTGTGGATGAACGCGAACTAGCCCCGCTGGTGGCGGGCGCGGCGCACCCCTCCGATGCGGTGCGGGTGGGCGCGCGCTTCGGATTCGAAGCCCTGCGCTCCCGCCTGCGGCAACTGGGCGAAGTTGAACGACTGGAAGGGGTCTTTGCTGCTTTTGCGCGCGCCGGTTGGGATGGGCGCGATTTGGACTACCTGTTGGCGCGCTTGCTGCTGCAGGAAAGCGCCCAACCGGAGCGTGCGTTGGCGCCCGCGCGACGCTTGGCCAAGGCGCCCGGCAGCGCTAGCGGCGGCCGCTTGGGACCCTTTTACGGGCACTACTTTGAGAGCATGGCGCTGATGATGATGGGGCGCAGTGAAGCGGCCCTAAGCGCGTTGGATAAGGCGCAGCGGTCGCTTGATGGTTTGTCCACGGAACGCGTGGACTTGCAGCCGCTGGGATCGCGTCCGTCCCTGCGCCGAGCGCGCGAACAAGTCGAGTTGTTTCGCCTGGGGGCCCTGGTCGCCCTGATGCGAGCATTGCGACTTTTGGATATGGATCAGCCCGCCAGTCACCCCGAAGTTTTACAGCACTTGCGCGCCGCACACGTGCAGTTGCTGCGCAGCGCGGAGGCGAGTGTGGACTTGGAAGCCGGGCAGTCGGGGGACTTGGATCTATTCTTCGAACACGATTTGGGGCCGCGCATACTCTTGCTGCAAAACCCCAATTGCGAGCGCTGGCCGCGCGAGCGCGGAATTGAGCTATTGGCCCAATTGGGCCGAGGTTTGGCCAGTATCGCGCCGAACGAGATGCCGGGTTTTGAGCCGGTTTCGGGGCTTGCTCCCGAGCTATCCGATCCCTATCAGGATCCCGAACGCTTCGCATTGTTGCTTTCCATTGAAGGGGCCAGCCAGCGTTTGCTGCGGCGCGAAGCCGACGAAGTCAGCCGCCGCTTGCCCTTGCATTGGGAGCGTCAAGTGGACACGTTGTTGCGACGTTGGCAATACGGCGAAGAGCGTCTGCGTCGAGCGCGAAGCCAAGAGGAAGAGTTGGGCCGAGCGGAGGCCTACAAATTTTTGGAGGAGACGCGGCGACCCTCAAGTTTGGCGCTCTCCCTCGCTAGAGATTTGCGCGACGAAGGCCGGCCCGCGGAGGGGCGCGTTTTCGTGGAGCGCATGCAAGCGGATTTGCGCGCCTCGGGCAGGCTCAGCGACGACCCCTTCATGCAGGCCGAAATCGGTGCGGCGATTGCAGCGACCTACACGGAGGAGAACAACTCCGGGCGAGCCGAGGAAATCTTGCTCGAGGTGCTGGTCGGTTTGGAAGAGGTCGAGAATTTGGTGCTCGACATGCTTGAGGATGCGCGTGAGCTGGGCGATCTCGAGGACGAAGCGCGGCGCCGCAGGCAGCTGCGCATGACGCACAATTTGGAGGGCGACACGCTGGTTAGTTTGGCCGTGAACGCCAACGTGCGCATGGGCGATTCCAAGCGAGCCTTGGGTTACTTTGAGCGCGCTTTCGCATTGTTCGAAAACGACTTCATGCGCGTGTTGTTGGCCTGCTATCGGGCCCGTTCGGGTCATGCGGAACAGGCGCGAGCCGTGCTGCGCGAAGTGAGTCCGGCTCCGAATCTCTACTACAACATGGCTTGTACCTACGCCTTGATGGGACAAGCGGACTTGGCTCTGGACTTCCTGCAGCGCGACTTTGAGGAAAACGCTGTGAGCAAGGGGTCGCTGGGGCGCCAGCAAGACTGGGCCAAGGGAGATCCGGATTTGGCCTCCCTGAGGGAGGACCCGCGCTTTGAGGAGCTCGTGCAGCGGGCGGCGGCCGGGCGCTAGGCGAGGGGACCCCGGCTCGGATGGTCTACGCGGAAGCGGGGGCAACCGTGGTTCAATCTTGGGGACTTTGCCCGGCGCGGCGCCCGGGTCGCCTGGCCTGCAGCGTGGGCCCGCGGGCAGCGGAAATGCGGGGCCCGGTGCCCGCGGAACCAATCTGAGTTTGCGGTCCATAGCGAACTGTTGAGCTTCCGGTCCGTCCGGGGCGAGTTTGGGAGGCTGCCCGCGTTATAGTGTCCGGCTTGACCTGGGCCTCGCGATTCGCGCGCAGCCGGTACAAGCGATCAAGAGGACGACGTGGGCAGCATTTCATTAAAGGGCAAGGGGCGCCGCTGGCTTTTGGGCGGGCACCCCTGGATTTACGCGGACGACATCGCCGCCGGCACAGGTGAGCCGGGCGAGTTGATTCCGGTTTTTGATCCGAACGAAAACCCGATGGGTTGGGGACTTTTCTCCACCCACTCGAAGATTTCCATTCGGATGGTCACGCGTTCGGCCAAGCAACCCGCGCGCGAATTTTGGATGCAGCGCGTGGAGCGCGCACTGTCCAGTCGCAGGCGGCGCGGTGAATTGGATCCCGCTGGTGCTTGCCGCTTGATCCACGGGGATGCCGAGGGCCTACCGGGTTTGGTCGTGGATCGCTACGCGGATGTGCTCGTGCTGCAAAGCGGCTGCCAGGGCTCCGATCGCATGCGGGATTTTCTTTTGGAGCTGATCCTGGAAGCCCTGGAAATCCCGGTGCGCGCCGTATTGGACCGCTCCGATAGTTCCGTGCGCAGGCTGGAGGCCCTGGAGCCCCGCACCGAATGGTTGCGCGGCGAACCCCAGCAGGAAGTGATCGTTCGGGAAGCCGGCCTCGAATACGTCGTGTCGCCCGAGCAGGGGCACAAGACGGGTCACTATCTCGATCAGCGTATCAATCGACAGCGCGCGGCCGATTGGGTTCGCGGCGTGAAGGGCGCGCGCGTTCTCGACGCCTTCGCCTACGACGGACTGTTCGGAATCCGGGCCGCCTTGGCCGGGGCCGAGCATGTGCTTTGCATCGAAAAGTCGGCGACTGCCTGCGAACGCATTGCGCGCAACGCGGAACGCAACGGTGTCAGCGACAAAGTCGAAGTGGTGCGCGCAGACGCCATGACAGAATTGAGGCGTCGTTCCAAAGCGGAAGAACGCTTCCATCAGGTCATTGTCGATCCGCCCGCCTTCGCCCGCAATCGGCGCGAAGTGGACGGAGCGGCCCGGGGCTATTGCGAACTGAACCTGCGGGCCATGCATTTGCTGGAGCCCGGCGGGCAATTGGTAAGCGCCTCGTGCTCCTACAACATTCGAACGGAGCGCTTTCGGGAATTTCTTTCCCAAGCCGCTTTTGACAGCGGTCGCGATGTCTACCTGGAAGACATGGCCGGAGCCGCCCTCGATCACCCCGTGTTGTTGACCTTGCCCGAAAGCGGCTACCTCAAGTGCGCCTTCTTGCGCGTGGAGTAGGACCGTGAAGATTCGGCTCAATGGCCAGGAGCGCCTACTGGAACAGATTGATTCGGTGGCCGATTTGATTCGCTCGCTCGAGCTTGCGCCGGAGCAAGTGGCCGTTGAATTGAACAATCAACTGATCGCTCGTTCGCAACACGCCGCCGTGCAACTCACCGAAGGTGATGAGGTTGAAATCGTCACTATGGTGGGCGGTGGCTGAGCGGGCCTTTGAATCAAGTCGCCTCGCAAGTGAGTGCAAGCAACTAGCCATTACCAGCCCATTATAAAATGCAGAGCTCCAACCCAGAAACGGCCCTGAAAGACAAGCCCTTGGTCATTGGCGACATGCGCCTCAACTCGCGCTTGCTAGTCGGCACGGGCAAGTACGCCAGCATGGACGAAATGAAGTCGGCGCTTGAGATCAGTGGCACCGATTGCGTAACCGTGGCCGTGCGGCGCGTGGAACTCGATCCGAAGCGCGGCGAGAACATTCTCGACCACATTGACCGCGATCGATATCAAATCCTGCCCAACACGGCGGGTTGCTTTGACGCGAAGACGGCAGTGCGCACGGCGCGGCTGGCGCGCGAATTGATCGGAACCAACCTGGTCAAGCTCGAAGTGTTGGGGGATGAGCGCACGCTCTTGCCCGATCCTATCGGAACCCTGGAGGCCGCTCGGGAATTGGTCAGCGACGGCTTTTGCGTGCTGGTTTACACCTCGGACGATCCGCGCTTGGCCGTTCATTTGGAACAGGCCGGGGTGGCAGCCGTGATGCCCGCCGGCTCCCCGATCGGTTCGGGCCAAGGCATCTTGAATCCGAACGCATTGCGCATCCTGATGGAGCTTGTGAGCGTTCCCGTCATTGTCGACGCCGGTGTGGGAACGGCCAGCGATGTGGCCGTAGCCATGGAACTCGGCGCCGAGGGCGTCCTGCTCAACACCGGTATCGCCGCGGCCCGCGAGCCCCTACGCATGGCGGCGGCCATGCGCGATGGATGTACAGCCGGCCGACAGGCTTTCTTGGCCGGCCGCATTCCGCGCAAGCTTTACGCGACAGCTTCATCGCCTGTGGAGGGCGTGATCGAAGCCTCCAATGCTTGACACCTTCATTCCCAAACGAACCAGGCCTTGCGGCCATTGCGGTCCAGACAATCAACTCTGAGGAGTTTCCCGCTTTGAATTGGAGTTTATTGGTTTCGAGTCTCGCCGAGGACTCATCGCCCGCAGTGGAGCGGCCTTCGCCATTGGCCGCACTGGCCTTCGGTCTTCCACTCTTGCTGTGCGGCTTGGCGCTCTTGCCGCTGGCGACGATGTTGGCCCGCAAGCTTTGGCGGCAACGCGAAGTGGTCTTTGCGAGGTGGGGTTTTTCGCACGCGCTGTTGGCCTTCCTAGCCGGAATCGCAAGCATGCTGGTGATGGGCTTCATCCCGGGTGAAGGCGCTTTGGTCGGTATCGGTCGCTCTCTGTTGGTGCTGATCACGGTCAGCGCCGTGGCGTTTTGGGGCTGCAAGCGCATGGAGAGCGAGCCCTGGAAAGTTCTGGGCCTGCGCACGGATGGCATCGGCCGGTCTGCGGGCATGGGCGCGCTGACCTACTTCATGGTGCTACCCGTCTTGGTGGGAGCGCACGTTTGCTGGCCGGCCCTCTTGGACTTGATGGAGATCGAATGGGCCCCCCAGGCTGTGGCCGAGATGATTGCCGGACTAAGCGGAGGGGAATTGGCGCTTGCGTGCATTTTGGCGATTGCTGTGCAGCCGTTTTTTGAGGAGTTTATTTTTCGCGGCTTTCTGCAGCCGTTGATGGTTCAGAACTTCGGCGATCGCGGCGGCATGCTGCTGACCTCCCTGGCCTTCGCAAGCCTGCACGGTGTTGCGGTCTTTCCACAGGTCCTGGCACTCAGCTTGTTGCTGTCGGCGATCATGCTGCGCACCCAAAGGCTCTATGCGGCCTGGGCTGTGCACGGCCTGCACAACGGGTTGCAACTCTTGCTCATGTTTCAAGTGAGCCCCTGACGCCCGCTTCGCTTTCCAATCATCCTGCCCAGACTTCCATGGCTCATTTTCCAAAGGCCGGTCTTTTTGTTCCCATCGACGGCGGTGCTTTCAGAGCGACGAATGCCGTCGTTACCGGAGATGTGAGTCTCGGCCGCGACGTGGGCATTTGGTTTGGTTGTGTCGTGCGCGGCGACGACGCTCCGCTGTCGATCGGCGATCGCACCAACGTGCAGGACCTGACCATGATTCACGCCGACACGGGTGTCCCCAATCGAATTGGAAGCGAAGTTACGATCGGGCATCGCTGTGTTTTGCACGGTGCCAATGTCGGGGATCGCGCCTTGATTGGTATGGGAGCCGTGCTCTTGGGCGGATCCGAGATCGGGCCTGAGTCGATCGTCGCAGCGGGCGCGGTGGTCAAGGAGGGCTTCGCAGTGCCGCCGCGCAGCCTTGTGGCCGGGGTTCCCGCGCGAGTTGTGCGTGAAGTGCGCCCGGAAGAATTGGACATGCTCGAAAAAAGCGCCCAGGGCTACGTGGACAAGATTCGGCTCTACCTGGCGAAGTAAGCCGTTTCAACCGGCCTGGAACATTTGGCTCGGCGCTTGGAAAGCCTTTCCTGCTCGCCGGACATGGGCTTGATTTCTGGTGCGTTTTGTAAGTTGCACTTACGACGCATGGAAAGCCTTTCGCGACGTTCGAAGTGCTTTTTGAATAGGCACTTGGAGGCGTTTTGGGGTGTCCGTTCTGAGCCCGTCTGAACCTAAGTTGAAGGTCGCTATCTGGCGGACCTGACTTTCGGCGCACGGTGCTTGCGGGCGCGGTACTTTTCGAGGCTCAGAGTACCCACTCGGGGCAGGCTGGAAGTCTTCGCACGACTTTCGGCAATTCAACACCGCAAGGAGTCAGAGCAGAGACCCTTGGGTCTCACCCACCAACTGCACTCCGCTTCGCCCACCATCTCGCCATCTCCTCGCATGGAAACGCGCTCCCCGATAGTTCTTCGTCGCTGGAATTTCCGACAACTCGCACCTCTTGCAGGTCTAGCCTTCGTCGCCGCATGCGGCGGGGGTGGTGGTAGCGGAGGTGGTGGCGCCGTTGCGATCGGAACGTTCAATCCCGGTTTCAACTTGCGCCAAGATGTGCAATTGGCCGGGGGAAACGTGTCCGACGCCGAGGTTGCCGATATCAATGGTGACGATCTGCCGGACATCATTGAGGCGGACTACCTCGAAAAGACGCTGAGCCTGGGGGTTGGCAATGGGGACGGCAGCTTCTTGCCCTTCGCCACGTTGGACACGCCGAGCTTTCCTTGGCGCGTAGCCAGCGGGGACCTCGATGGTGACGGCGGCGTTGATTTGATCGTGGCCTGCCTGAAAGCGGACACGGGCTTCTCCTGCATCAGCGTTTATAGGCAAGGCGTCGGTGGAGCCTACAACGAGCCGATCACCGTCACCCTGCCCGGTGATCCCTTCGATGTCAGTGTCGAGCGCCCGGTGGGGTCCAATTTTGATGAACTCTTCGTGGTGCTGCCCGGCTTGCGCGAAGTGCGCCGCTATCGACTCTTGGGCAGTGACTTGGACGAAGTCGATCGCCTGCAGTCATCGGAATCGAATAGTTTCGCACCGATCAGTGTTGTCTTGATGGATGCCGACGGCGACTCCTTGCCCGACCTTGTGGTCGGTGAACTTGACACGAACGAAGTTTCGCCCGATCAAGTTGTCGTGTATCCGGGACTGCCGCTGCCCGCTGGCGGATTCGGTTCACCGAATGTATTGGTCGGTCTCTTGAGTTACCCGTTGACGCTCAATGTCGGCGATGTTGACGGCAACGGCTACGATGACTTGGGCGTGGCCCAGGCGTTGGCGGGTCGCAGCTTGCTGCTCTTGGGCTCGGCCAGCGGATTGTCCGCTCCGATCGAAGTGGACTTGGGTGGCGAGACTTCCTCATTGGTCTACCGCGACTTTGATGAGGACGGCTTCATCGATGTGGCCGGCACGCTTTTGAATCAAGACGCCATTTCCATTCGCATGGGCAACGGCGTGCTTTCCTGGGGCCCGATACAGCTCCACAACGTGGGGGAGTTGCCGCGCGCCATTGCGGCTGCGGCCTTCGGCGATGCGGCCGACGGCTTGGATCTCTTCTGCTCCAACGTGCGCGATGTGTCTGTGCTCAAGGCTCGCCCGGAGGGCGGATTCCGTGCAGCGCGCGGCTACACCGTCGGCGACAGGCCGCAATTTGTGCGCACCGTTGATTTGGATGGTGACGGCCATTTGGATGCGGTCTGCATCGATCAGTTCCAAAAGAAGATCGTTTTCATGCGCGGGGACGGAACGGGAGCTTTCACGAATGTGGGCCAAGTTGCACTGACTCCGACGCAAACCGAGGCGATCGGATTCCTCGTGATCGAAGACTTTGATGAGGACGGCCAATTGGACGTCATGACCGCAGTGAGCGAAGCCGGCGAGTTGGCGGTGCTGCGCAACCTGGGCAGCTTGCCTTTCAGTGCGCCCTTGCCCGGCGACAACGTGACTGTCGGCAATGGCCCGCGCGGGATCGATTCGGCGGACCTGAATTCCGACGGGCACTTGGATGTCGTGGTGGCGAACACCGACGACAAAACGATTCAAATCTTGGCCGGTGACGGCAACGGCGGCTTCACGTCGATTTCCACGCTGAGTCTGTTCCTGCGTCCGCTTGTGGTGTTGACGGAGGATTTTGATCAAGACGGAATGATGGACGTTGCGGTCAGCACCGGCGAACAGGATGGCAGCGATAGTTTTGTGCTGGTACTGCGCGGTGACGGGGCCGGCAACCTCAGCTTAATGAGTCAGGTGCCGCTTTCGACCGGCGCGGCGGTGCTGCATTCCGGTGACCTGAATGAGAACGGCTTCACCGATATCCTGGCCACGCAAACGGGCGTCTTTTCAGATCAGATTTTCCTGATCTTGAATCACGGCGGTCTGCAATTTGAAAACCGTCCGCTGACCATCGGCTTCAGGCCGGGCACGCTCGAGGTAACGGACATCGACCAGGACGGGCATCAGGATTTGCTGGTGCCCCTGGCCAGCGGTCACCTGCAAGTGGCCCTGGGCAATGGCAAAGGAGAATTTCCCAAGCTGCTGCCGCCCGCGGGCGAGCAGTTCCCGATTCCCCACGGCACCAGCTCTTCGGCGCTGGCCGATGTCAACGAGGACGGCTTGGCGGACATCGTGATGGCTTCGCCCGACAATCCGCACATTTGGGTCGCCCTGGGCGACGGAACCCTCGGAGATGACGTCGAGTAGCTCGGGTTCCAACCCCTTCGTGCGGCAGTCGGAGCAAACTCCCGCAGCAACTTCCAATGCTCCCCGCGCTTGGACGAGCTGACTGGATTGCCAGCAGGCGGGCGCGCGGGTAGGGTTCGGCCCCATGGCAAGCGCAAAGAAATCGACATCCGAGTTGTGGGGAGTGATCCTCGCCGCAGGCAAGGGCACCCGCATTCAGCCCTTTAGCGAGCATCTGCCCAAACCGCTCCTACCGATCTTGGATCGGCCGCTCTTGGAGTGGCAGATCGAGGCCATGCGCGGACTCGGCATTCGGCGCATTGTGATCGTGATCGGACACTTGGGTCACCATGTCGTGCAATCCCTTGGGGATGGCAGTGCGCTGGGCGTGGAACTGACCTATGTGGAGCAGGAAGAAGTGCTGGGCATCGCCCATGCGGTGGCTCAGTTGGAAGCCCATGTACCCAATCCGTTCTTGCTCTTCCTGGGCGACATCTTTTTTGAAACGGACAATCTCTCGCAGATGCTCGAGCTATTCGAGCGTCCCGATGTGGACGGCGTGCTGGCCGTCAAGCCCGAAAGCGATGTGAAGGCGATTCAGCGCAACTTCACGGTGCAGCGCAACGAGTTGGGATTTGTAACGCGGGTGATCGAAAAGCCGCGCCACCCGCGCACCAACCTGAAGGGATGCGGTTTGTATCTCTTCGATGCGACGATTTTCGATTCCATCCGGCGCACACCGCGCACGGCCATGCGCAATGAATACGAGCTCACCGATTCGATTCAGATCTTTATCGACGATGGCTACGGGGTGGTGCCCGCGCCGGTCGTTATTCGCGACTTGAACCTCTCCAACCCAGCTGACTTGTTGGAGATCAATTTGCATGTCATGCAGCGCGACGGTCACACGGGCGGCTACCAGGCGGAGGATGCCGTGATCGAAGCGGGAGCCGAAGTCGTTGACTGTGTGCTGATGAAGGGCTCGCGCGTTCCAGCGGGCTCGCGCTTGAAGCGCTGCATGGTCATGCCCGGTGACGTGGCTTCGCCCGGCGAACACCACAGCACAATCTTTCTGCGCGGCACGGAAATCAACTGCCACCAATAGCGAGCCGGGCTCAACGCGCCGAGCCTTGGATGACTCGCAGGCGAGCTTTGATGGAATCCAAGTTGCTCGCGGCCGGCTGATGAGTCGGCGAGCAAGTACGCCGGCGTTCCACCATCGCAAGTTGCGGCATTCGGGACCCGCGCGCTTGCTGAGGGGCGCGGAACTTAGGCCGGGTTCAACTATTTAGCGCTGAAAGATGGGCAGGAGTTCTTGCTCCATGCTCAGGACCAGGCAATTGATCGCGGTGGCGTAGGCCGAGCCGTAGCGATCGTCGGTCCAGGCGCCGGTGCTGTCTTGGTCGGCCAAGAGTCGCGGGTAGGCGCGCGCTGACCAGCGTTCAAAGTGATTGCGGTCGACGCTCTGGTAAAAGGCTTGGACCAAATAAAGCCGCTCGTAGAAGGGGAAGCGGGCTGCGAATTCCGGGGATTCCTCGCGCTTGTTGAGATCGCGCCAAATGGCATCGAGTGCGCTTTGAATCTGAGGACCGGCATATTGGCCGGCGGCGTAGAGCGTGCTCACGGCAGCAGCAGTCAAGGCCACCGAGGCTCGGTCGGCTCCGTCGCCCAATTGATATACGAAGGAGCCGTTTTCGATTTGCAGGCGCCCGACGTAATCCACCGCGCGTTCAATCACTTTGGAATCGACGAGCACGCCGGCATTGCGGGCTGCGCGCAGCGCTTGCACCAGGCAGATCGTTACGGAGCCCTCGTGGTGGTGGACGCGCTTGGGGGGGTAGCTCCAGCCGCCCTCGACGCCCTGGGTGCGTTCAATCAAGTGCACGGAGGCTTCCAGTGCCTTACGCAACCTGGCTCCGCGGGGAGTGTTGGGGCTTGAGGCGAAAGCTTGCGCCAGGGCCAAGGTCGCCAGGCCGTGACTGTGCATCAAAACGGCTTCGGGGGCACCGCTGCGCCCGATGAAGCCATTGCGATCCGAGTTGGGGCTCTGGTCCGATAGAGACAACAAATAGTCGATGGCGCGCGCAACCGATTCGCCGTACGGCCCGCGGCCGTCGGCATTGCCCGCTGACATGTAGGCCAATGCGCCCAGGGCGGTAACGGCCACGGGCGCGTAGTGCTCGGCCTTTTGAGAGCGCCTGCCCGGACCGGTCGGAATCGAGCCGTCGGCGCGCAGCGCTTGATTTTGCGCCAGCCATCCGAGTCCGCGCTCCAGCGAGGTTTGCAAGGCCATTTCGCGCGAGCTGTCTCCGGGCAATACCAGCGGCTCCGAACGCTCGGCGGGTGCGTTCTTGGGCCGTTGCAGGTCGCCCTCGGAGAGGGGAGGGGCAAGCAGCAGAGTTAGGAGGATGGGCTGAAACACGACTCGGGCAGGTGGTTTTTTTGGCAGCTAGAATTGAGGAGAGCGCGCTGCGGAGTGGTGCAACGCGCCCGTCGAACGGGTTCTCAATTAGGGTTGGGTATTGAGTCGCTTGTAATAGGAATCAATCCAATCGCGATAGCGAACAGGCAAATCGCCCCCGCCTTCGCTGCGGAACACTTCGCGCGCAGTGGGCGGCAACTCGCCCCAACGCTCGGCGCCTTGACCCGCTGACGGATTCCCGCGATTCGCGTCGGGGGGCGATTGACCCTCGCGATTTTGGGCTTCATCGGATTCTCGGTCGGGGCCGTCCTCGGGTTGATTGGGCTCGCCCTGTGGCTCGGGCTTGGGTTGCTCACCGCCGGGTTTGTCCGGAGTGTTTTCGCGCTCGCTTTGGGTTTGCGGACGATCCTTGTCCAGGGGGCTTTCGCCACCGGAAGGCGGTTGCTGGGAACCCGATTGTCCGCCGCCTTTGGGGGGACTCATGGAACTGGCGATTTCCAAGATGCGATCGATGCGCTGCAGCACCTCGTCGCTGCGTCGCGTAGATTCGCGCAGCAATTTGTCCAAGCCGCTGTCCTGCGGCATATCGAGGGGCACATCGCCGGCCGATGCATCGGAGAGGAACAGGTCAATCGCCCGCAGATCGCGCTCCACCTCCAGGAACAGTTGCTGCATTTCCTGCTGGGCCTTTTCCTGATTGGATTTGGGCAACAGAACGGGCGGTGTTATTTCCTGGGTTGCGGACGCCGCCGGCGGGGGGAAGCCGAACGTCAGCGCAAGTAAGAGAATCAAGAGTGTGCCGGTCGTTTTCATGGTGCTGCCTATTTCTGCTCTCCTGAGTTTCCTTCCGAGTTTCCTTCCGGGCTTGAACCGTCATCGCCCTCGGCTTGATCGCCGCCGGGGGACGCGCCGGCAACTTCTCCCGGTTCCGGAAGTCCCAGTCGACGCCTGAAGGTTGAAAACAAATCGCTCATGCGCTCGTGGCGTATGGCCAGGCGCTGTATGTCTTCCAATATCAATGGATCGACATCCGCAGGATCCAGATCAGCCAATTCGGGATAGAGCAGCAGGGCGCGCTTCACGCTGTCTTGCACGTCGAGTTCCATGCGCCGCAACAACTTGAGTTCGGCGGAATCGGGCACCAAACGGTTTTCGCTCTCTTGCTCTTCCTGTTGTTCCTCTTCCTCCTTGCGCGCTTCCTCTTCACGTCTTTTTTGATCTTCGCGCAGGGCCTCCGCCAGCCAAACAATGGACTCTTCCACGTCGCGTTGGCGCGCCTGGACTCGTGCGCCGGTTTGATAGTCACCCTCTTCGCTGAGGTCCTCCGCGATTTGATTCAAATCCGAAGCGGCATTGCCGAGTAGTTCAGCGAAAACGACCGCAGATTCATTGAGCAGCGCTTCCGAAAGCTCATTCAAGCGTTCCGCAAGCAACAATTCTTCACGCGACACGCGCCGCAGGTGCAATCGCTGGGACCGGCTGGGGCGCTCGCCCACTTCCCGCTGGGATTCGATCTCACGCGTGCTTTGCATTTGAGCGCGGTGACTCAATAGCGCTTGCTTGAGCTCCTCGGCAATTTCAAACAGCAGTTCTTCTTGGCGCAGCTCTTCGTACTTGCGTTCCTCCTCCTCCAATTCCTTGCGAGCATTTTCCAACTCGCGCTGAACTTCCTCCTCCGACTTTTCCGCGTTGTCGAGTTGACCTTGCTCCAGTTGCTCGGCAGCTTGCGCCGCGGCATCACTGGCGCGTTGCAGCTCGTCCTGGCCGCTGGGGGTTTCGGTTTCTTTCCCGCGCTGGGCCAGGCGCATGATTTCTTCGCGAATGCGCTCCTGCTCGAGCGCGAGTTCCTCCGCCCGCGCTCGATCCTCGGGGCTGGTCGGGCGCGCTCCCTGTGAAGCGGATTGCTGCGCCTCTTGCAGGGCGGACAGGGCCTCGCGCTGGGAGCTTGCAGCAGAGGCGCTGCGTCCCTCGGAAAGTTGCTGGCTGGCCTCTTGCATGGCCTCTTGGGCCTGCTCCAGGGCCTGATCGACCTTTTCCTGGGCGCCCGGGGCGAGCTGGGCTTCCGAGGCGGTAGCGCCCATTTGCTGCGCTTTCTGCGCCAGTTTTTCTTGGGCGGTAGCCAGGGCGCTGTTGCGCTCGGTTTCGCCGGCCGCGCGTTGCTCGCGCGCTTCGGCCAGTGCGTCCATGGCCGCATCCAGGGCTGCTTCCGCTTCGCGTGCAGCTTTTGAGGCCTCGGCTTGCTCGCCGCTTCTGGCGGAGGCGGAGGCGCGCTCCATGGCTTCGGCCGCAGCTTTCAATTCACGGCCGGCCGCTGCGCTCTTTTCTTTGTCGGGACTCGGCGCAGATGACAGCCCGCGTTCGAGGCGTTGAGCTTCTTCCGCCAAATCGGCTTGGGATGCGGATAGGGCCTCGGACATGCGCTCCAAATCCATTTGTCCGCTGCGGAAATCGCGAGCCGCGTCTTCCGTGGACTGGGCCGCCCTGCGCGCGTTGGTTTGCGAGGTTCCCTCCTCGGCAGCGGCCTCTTGGGCGGCGCGGCTGGCTTCCTCAAGCGCTTCACTGACCTCCTTCGCGATGACTCCGGCCAGGCTGCCCTCGCGCTGCTTGAGGTCCGCAAGTTTGTCCAAGGCAGCGCCGCGCGCTTCGGCTGCCTTGGCGCGTTGCTCGGCGGCCAGCTGCTCCAGTTCGGCTGCCTCAGCTTCCATGCCGGCTGCGTCGGCATCCTCGCCCGCGCGCAAGGCGGCTTCGGCTTTCTCGAGCGCCTCGGCCGCACG
>JAJDES010000005.1 GCA_029259675.1 Planctomycetota bacterium | reverse complement strand
GGAATTGCGCGCCGAGGGTGTGTTGTCCGAAGCTCAGTGGATGAGTGCTGTGGCTTTCTTGCGGGTGAACGGCGGCAATGAGCCCTTGGACGCAACCAGTTTGCACCCCGACCAATACCCGCATGTGCGCCGAATCGCGGAAGCCGCAGGCAGTGCGGTGCACGACATGCTGGGCCGTCCCGGTGTGAACCGGGGACTGAGGCGCACGGATTTTGGGATTGACGACCACACCTGGCGCGACTTGATGCGGGAGATTTCCTATCCCGGTCGCGATCCGCGCCCGCGCAAGTTTGTTCCGAAGTTGATTGCGCCCGATATCGATCTCAAGTCGATCGAAAAGGATTTGGTCGTTGAGGGCACGGTCTTCAATGTCGCGAGCTTTGGAGCCTTTGTTGACCTGGGCCTCGCACGCGACGGAATGATTCACATCAGTGAAATCTCGGATCGCTACGTGCGCGATGCGCGTGAACTTTTGGCCATCGGCCAAGTGGTTCGGTGTCGTGTGTTGGAAACGAACGGCCAACGCTTGGCGCTCTCCATGAAGAAGATGCCGATGCGCTCACCCGGCGGTCGCGGCGGCCGAGGCGCGGGACGCGGCGGACGAGGCGGCGCACGCCGTGGTCGCGGTCAGGGTGAAGGCGGTTCCTATACGGATACGCGTCGCGATCCGGGCAATGTGCGCGCGGCCCAAAGTCGTCGCGACGGCCTTGCCGGCACCGGTGGCGGATCGAGACGTGGGGGAGGTCGCGGTGGCCGCGGCGGTCGCGGTGGCCGGGGCGCGGGACGCGGCGGAAGACGCGACGATCGCTCGGAAGAAGTCTACCGCGCACCGAAGTCGGAGCAGCCGGTTGCCTACAACCCCTTCGCCAACTTCTTCAAAGATAAGAAACCGGCCGAGACGGAGAAGTAAGGCGCGCGAGCCGCTGGGCTGCGCTTATTTCCACACCGACTTCCTCAACGCGTTCCTCTGGAAAACAACAAGCGGAGCACTCCCGAGTGGGCGTGCTCCGCTTTCATGTGAACGGCACTCTTCGCCCGGCTTGTTTCACCGATGCTCACAGCGTGTGCTGCGAAAATTGGTGAAGCAATCCGAGCCCGTGATGGCTACTGGGGCGGTTGGGTATCGTCGCGCGGAGGCAAGAGTTCGCCGGACAAAACGGCTTCAATGCGGCGCGGATCTAGGCTGTCCGGGTCGGTGATGTGGTCCCGCTGGGCCGGCAAGGCAGCGGCCGGCTGGTCGACCGGGATGTTCAGCTTGTTCGTATTCAATCGCTCTTGAACTTCCTCCTGTGAGGGTTCGAGCTGATCAAAGTTGAGACTCGGTACTTCCGCATCGGGATGACGCGGACTTTGTGAGGGGGGACCCATCACCGAGAGCGCTTCAATAAAGGCGCTGGCCGAATCTTTGGTCGACTGCACGGGAGCGGGCTCTTCGATGCGGAATTCTCCGGTGCGCGGCGTCGCAGCTTGCGTAGCTGAAGCCTGCGGAGCTGCGGCCTGGGGAGCTGCAGCCTGGGGAGCTGCAGCTTGCGGAGCTGCCGTGGGCTGGGCTGCTTGATGGCCGTTGTGACCATTCGCACTCGGAGTTTCCGTGCTCATCAAGGTTGAAATGCTGCGCGTCTCTTGCAGACCCTCTTCAATGGACTCGCGGGTCGAGTTGAGTTGTTCGCGCAGGGTATCGACGCTGCGTACAACGACCGAAAAGCGCTTGGCCACTTGATCGTCAATGTTCTTGCCGAGCTTGTCGAGGCTTGCGGCCAAGCGGTAGGTCGCATCTTTCTGTTCGCGATTGAGGGCGACCAGGTCCTTGTCGGGGGCGGGAGCTTCCACTTGAACAATCGGCTCACGCGTGGCGAGGTGGGTAACCTCGTCCTGAAGGTGTACCAGCGTTCCCGTCAACAGCCCGACTTGATCGGCCATTTGGGTCAGGGCAATTTGCAGATCGTTCGGCAGTCGAGCGGGCTTCGAAGACAGTTTCCGAATCTCCGCGCGCGTGATGGACAGGCCGATCAGCATCAAGCCCGTAATCACCAAGCCGACGCTCGAAACGCCGGCTTGATTGGCCTGTTGGGCCACCTCATCCAGCAATCCTCCCGCGTGGGGAGCTGAGGCCAAAGCTAGTCCGGCCAGGGAAACGATCGATCCAAGGAAGCTGAAGAGGCCGCCGCCGCGCGCGGAAGAGTCCTCTTTGGAATCCTTCGGAGCGTACTCCTCGAATTCGTATCCGTCTTCAAAGGCACCGTCGTCGTAATTGCCGGACTCAAGCTCCGGTCCCTCATCACCCAAATACTCTTCGTACACCTTGTGCTGTCCCTGTTTATCGGCCGTCAGCCCGGCGGTCGGCCGTGTTTCGAACCCATTGGTCCCTTCCCAAACTAGAGGCCTGCCAAGAGCCGCCCGGGCGGCTAGATCTTGGCCCCACAGCGCCAAAGCGAGTGGGAGGCCCCTCCCTAGCCGGTCTATCTCGGGCCTTCTGTCCCGCCGTCTTGAACCGAAACGGTGAGGAACTCGCGCAGCCCTGGGTTGTCGGGCTGCAGCCCGCTAGCATGGGCTCGAATAGGGACAATCTTGCTTTGCCCCTTCCGAGCTCCTGAAGCCAGATTTGAGTCGAGCATGACACCAGCACGCATGATTGGGGGGGTAGCCGTTTCCCCCGGCCTGGCCATCGGGCCGGTTCAAGTCGTGCTATCCAAGCCCGTTGGAGTACCGGAGTGGTCTCTCAAGGAGGCGGATGTGCCGGGAGAGTTGGCGCGCCTGCGTGCTGCTGTTGCGGAAGCGGCCAAGGAATTGGGCAAGCGACAGGAGCAAGTCGCCCGCGATGCCGGCGAAAAGGATGCCCAAATCTTTGCGGTTCACCGGGCGATTCTGCAGGACCCCAAGGCCCTGCGCGATGTTGAGGAAAGCATCGATGAGCAGCTGATCAACGCCGAAAAGGCCGTGCAGCTCTTGATTGATCGTTTCGAGAAAACCATGGGTCGTTTGGAGGGGGATTACCTGCGCAGCTACGCATCGGACTTCAGCGATCCCTGGTTTCGAGTCTTGGACGCGCTGCTCGTGCGCGGCCGCGAAGAAATCGTGGCCCGAGGTCAGGAAGTCATTCTCGCCGCAGAGGAACTCACTCCCCAGGTCGTGACCTATATCGAACGCGATCGTGTTCTAGGGGTGATTTGCGAGAAGGGCGGGCGCTTCTCGCACGGAGCGGTCTTGGCCAGATCGATGGGTGTGCCCTGCGTTGTGGGGCTTCCAAATCTGCTCGCGCGCCTGGAGCAAGACATGGTTGTGACCATCAACGGCAGCTCGGGCTCCGTTCAGTTGAAGCCGGATCAGGAGGACATTGACGAGTTCCTGGACCGGCGCTCCAGCGTGGCTTCGCGCTTGGAGGCACTTCAGGAGCACCAAGAAGCTCCGGCCATCAGTACCGATGGCCAGCCGATGAACGTCTGCGTCAACATCGAGTCGGTGCGCGACTTTGACACCTTCGAAATGGAGCACACCAACGGGGTGGGGCTCTTGCGGACGGAGTTTCTTTATCTCGAGCGACCCCAGTTTCCCTCGGAGGAAGAGCAATTCCGCATGTACCGCCGGGTGCTGGAACGGGCCGGCGACCGCCCCGTGGTGATTCGGACCCTGGACATAGGGGGGGACAAGCCGCTCCCTTATTTCACCACTCCGCACGAGAACAATCCGGCCCTGGGCTGGCGTGGGTTGCGCATCACCCTGCAATGGCGCGACCTCTTGCGCGTGCAGCTGCGCGCACTCTTGCGCGCCAGCATTTATGGCAATCTACGCATCCTTTTGCCCATGGTCACCTCGCTGGAGGAGGTCAAAAGCGCCCATGAGGTTTTTGACGGGGTGCGCAAACTGCTGACGGAGCAAAGTTACGAAGTGGCCGAGGACGTGCCGGTGGGGGTCATGATTGAGGTCCCCTCCCTGCTTTTGGTGCTCGACCATGTGCTGCCGATCGTCGATTTCGCCTCCGTCGGAACCAACGACCTTATCCAGTACCTCTTGGCAGCGGACCGCGACAACACCTGGGTTTCGAGTCTCTACGATCCCCACCATCCCGCCGTGTTGCGAGCCCTGGACATGGTTGCGCGCGGCGCCAACGACGCAAAGTGCCCTGTGTCGGTTTGCGGCGAGCTGGCGGGCGATCCCGCGACCGCAATCCTATTGTTGGGACTCGGTTACGACTCGATCAGTATTGCTCCCAACTTTTTGCCCGAAATCAAGTTCGCCATACGGACAACCAGCTCGAAGTCCGCTCGGGAGTTTGCGCGTGCAGCTCTTGAGCAGAAGGACTCGAAGGGCATCCGCAATGTGCTGGACCAAATTCGAAGCAAACTCTACGACCAGCCGTCCGACCCGAGTTGCACGGTTGGGAATGAGTAGCCGGATAGTTTCGAATCGGGACTCGCGAGGGCTAGAATCCGAATTCGTTGACTGCGCTGATCAGCCCGGCGGCCGCCCCTCATCATTGATTGACTTCTCGATTGACTCCGCCGAGCGCTTCGGGGGTTGGATCTGACAAATGGAGATGGCGGGGATGGCATCACAGGGAGTTAATAGTTTTGGAGCCAGCGACGGCAGTCCGAACCAAGGCACGGGTGAGCAGGGCTCGCCCAAGTCGGAGTTAGACATGCCCGCGGATGATCACAGTGGGGATCACAGTGGGGATCACAGTGGGGATAATTCCAGCGATAGGAAGCAAGTCGCGGAAGAGTTCGTAGCAGGTCCGCAGGCATCGGTTGCAAAGCGGGATCCCGCTCATTCAACGCCCGCAGTTCGCTCCAATATCGGCCGCGGGGTTACGAGCGGCTCGCTTAAATCGGGTGGTCCGCGCCGTGGCCGTTGGTCCCAGGCCGAGTTGGCTCGCTTGCGTGGCCTCTACGGAGTGCGCGACAACCACGCCATTGCGCGCGAGCTGGGCAGACCGGTCCAAAGCGTTCGCCGCATGGCGGAAACGATTTTCCCCAAGGGGCCTCGCACGGGCCCGTGGTCGGCGGAGGAAGTCGGTGCCCTCAAGAAATACTTGGGTGTGAGCCCGACCGAGGTGATTTCGCGACTCTTGGGGCGCGAACCCGAGGAAGTGCACCGCCAAATTGAAGAGCTGGGCCGCTTTCAATCCAATGAAGAGTGGACCCGGGACGAAGTGGCGGAATTCAAACGTATATACGGCACGCGCACGGATGAGGATTTGGCGCGCATCTTCGGTCGCAACGTGCAAACGGTCACGAGCTTGGGTGAGAAGCTGGCCTTGGCCAAGGACAAAGCCTTTCTGCGCAAGTTGAACGGCAAGGCTTCCACGCGCATGCCGCGCTGGAAACAAGATGAATTGGTGCTCTTGCGTGAAATTTATCCGACATGCTCCAACTTGGAGATTGCGGGACGCTTGAATCGCTCCGTCAAAAGCGTCGTTTCCAAGGCCCACAACCTCGGCTTGAAGAAGGAGCCCGAGCGACTGCGCCAAATGGGTCGCGAGAATGTCAGCTTGCGCTACCAGGACTAGTTGGTGTGCTCGGCAATCGGGGCTTGAACTAGGCTGCGCATGTACGCCGTGATCTTTAGCGCCCGCATGTCGGCTGATTTGGAGGGCTATGGGGAAGCGGTCGAGGAAATGCGCAAGCTCGTGGCGATGTTGCCCGGCTTTCTGGAGATGGAGTCCGTCACCGATGCGGAGGGGAATGAAGTAACCATTTCCTATTGGCGCGATTTGGACGCCATTGCGGAGTGGAGACACGATGCGCGGCATCGGGAAGTCCAGGCCCAGAGCGGGCGTTGGTACTTGGATTACCGCATTCGCATCGCCAAGGTCGAACGCGATTCCGGCGCTGGCAAAATCGGGGGCTAAGACGCGGGCTGCGATCGATCCCGTGGGCTTTTTGGGGCCTCGCTTGCCCCCGTTTGGCAAATAAGCGGCAGCAAATGCAGATTTGCCAATTGCACGTCTACCAAATGCGCGTGGCGTGCAGGGTGCGCGAGCCGAGTTGATCTTCGATCGTGCCGGAAATCATGAAGGGGCCGCTGCCGGTGAGCTTGTATCCAAAGCTGCGATAGGCATCCGAGAAGAGCACGACCTCCGCCAAGCCGCTTTCGTCTTCGAGGGTTAGAAAGCGCATCCATTTGCCGTCGCTTGTGCGCACGCGGCGACTTGCGGCGAGCCAGCCGTGCAGGGTGACTTCACTTGCCGCGCGGTTTCCCAGGCTTCGTTGGATCAATTGCGAACAACGCAGCAGGGGCGGAGCGTTGCGCGCGCGGCTGTATTCGCGCTCACCCTCGCACAGGAATAGGTTTACTGGATGGGAGCCGATGGTCATGCCCAAGAGTTCGTATTCGTCGGCACCGCGTTGCGTCGGGCTCGTTTCGGGCAGGCCGGGCAGGGCCGGAGCGAGGGAAGGGGGATCGGGAAAAAGCGGGGCGCTCGCACCGGCTTCGAGTTCGACCGAACCCAGGCCCAAGCCGGAACTGGACCAACCGCCCGTGCTTTGGTGAGCGCGGCGAATGCGTTCGATGTTGCGGCTGTGGGGTGTCGACCGACAGGCGTCCAATTGGGCCGGATCGAGCGGAATCTCGCCGGGGCGTGTGCGCGGGGCGCGACGGTTGGGACCGTGCAATAGGTGCAAGCGCCAGAGCAACTCGGGCCGCGTGCGATCAAAATCTTCGAAGGCCCCACAGCGAATCAGGTTTTCCGTTTCGTTGATGTGGGCGCCGCTGCGTTCCAAAAAATCCGGTAGGGAAAGGTAGGGCCCTTCGCGCTCACGGCTTTCCAAGAGCTGTTGCAGGGCGCGTTCGCTAAGGCCTTTGACTTGCCCCAAACCGATGCGCAAGCAAGCCACGCCTTGATGCTGCTCAAGTTCAAAGCCCTCGCCGCTGCGATTGATGTCGGGCGGCAGGATCGGGACGCCGAGCCTGCGCGCTTCCTCGACGTAAACACGCGTTTTGTAGTAGCCGGTTTGGGCGCGCAGGAAAGCCGTCATAAAGGCGGCGGGGTGGTGCGCCTTGAGGTAAACGGCGCGGTAGGCGATGCGACCGTAGGTGACGGCGTGGGCTTTGCAGAAGCCAAAGGAAGCAAAGTTGCAGATCAACTCCCAGATGCGCGCGGCGTCGGAAGCTTCGACACCGTTTGCATTGCAGCCCTCACGAAAGCGGCGCGAGAGGGGTTCGAGTTCGGAGGTGCGACGCTTTTGCAGGCTGCGTCGCAGCAGGTCGGCTTCCGATAAGTCCATACCGGCCATCAAGCTGGCCACCTGCATCACATCTTCTTGATAGAGCATGACGCCGTGGGTTTCCCACAACAGCTCCGTCAAGCGCGGGTGCGGTGGAGTGGGCTGCTCCAGGCCGCGAAAGCGTCGCACATAGGCGTCCTTCATGCCCGATCCCGCCGGTCCGGGGCGAATGAGGGCCACGGCTTGGATCACGTCGTCCATATTGCGCGCTCCGGTTTGTTGCAAGAGGTTGCGCATGCCGGGCGATTCAACTTGAAAGCAACCCAACGTGCGCCCCTCGCGCAGGAGTTCGGCTGTGCGCGTTTCCGCTTCGTCAATCGTTTCCAGCTCGGGCCGGATGCCGTCGCGCGCCAAGAGTTGCAAGCACTCGTCGATCACGGTTAGGGCGCGATTGCCGAGTAAATCCATTTTGACCAAGCCGACAGCTTCGACGCCGTTCTTGTCGAGTTGGGTCATCACGACGCCCTTGGCCGCGCGTTGGCAGGAGGCGTAGTCGGTGATCGAGTGCGGCGCAACGACGACGCCGCCGGGGTGCAAACCTAGGTAACGCGGCGTATCCATCAGGTTGGCCGCGCGTTCGAGAATGCGGACTTGGCGCGGGTCGTCGAAGGGAAAGTCGCGACATTCGGGAGTGGCGTGGAAGGCGCGCGCGATGGGGTTGAAACGCAAGTGACGCGGCAGGGGCGCTCGCCCGTCCAGAGGTGCGCGCTGTTGCCAATGGGGTGTTTGCCCCGCTTCAACGTGCGCGCTTTGGGCGGCATCGGCCTCGAGCTCTTCGGTGTCTTGCTCGTCCGCCAACTCACTCTTGTTGTTTGTGATCCAAGGTAGACGCGTGGACCAACGCGTGACTTCCGCCGGCGGCACCCCTTCGGCCAGGGCCACTTCGCGGTAGGCGGAGCGCAACCCAAAGGTTCCCAGGGTGGCGATCATGGCGGTGCGTTCGGGACCGAAGGCTTCGTAGACATGTTCGAGCACTTCATCGCGCCGCTTCCAACAAAAGTCGAGGTCGATGTCGGGGCGATCCTTGCGGGATGGATTGAGAAAGCGTTCGAAGGGCAGCCGGTAGCGCAGCGGATCGGCGTCGGTCAAGCCGAGGCAGTAGGAGACCAAGCTGTCGGCGGCGGAACCGCGCCCGACGCAGGGAATGCCCCGTTCGCGCGCAAAGACCGCAATTTGACGCACGAGCAGGAAGTAGGCCGCAAAGCCCAATTCGTCGATGGCTGTCAGTTCGTAATCGAGTCTCCGGACGACTTCCGGTCGCAGGGGCTTGTAGCGTTCGCTGGATCCGCGGAAGGCGAGTTCGACCAATTTGGAATAGGCCGTTTGATCGGGACCCAAATCAACTTCGGGGAAGATGACGCGGCCGAGCTCCGGTGTGTAGTTGCAACGCTCACCGATCGCGAGGCTGCGCAGAATGGAGCCCGGTTCGCAGCCCGCACATTTTTGAAAGGGGCCGTGCAAGTCGGGCAAGTTCGCGTAGAGCGCGCGCATTTCACTCGCCATCAAAAGGTGGGCGGGACGCTCCGCCAACCAGGACTCGGGCAGGTCCGTGAGCAGGGCATTGTGTTTGATCGCCGCACGCACGCGATGATCTTCAAAAGCTGAGGGCGTTGCGAAGTACACATCGACAGCGGCGACGGTGGCCAGTCCCGTAGCGCGCGCCACTTCGATCAAATCGTCAGCGGGCACGGCCGGTTCGGGCGGCGGCACTTTGGGATGTTCGACTTCGGAGCAAGTGCTGCGACTTTGGTTGAGCGGAGCCGGTCTCTCGATCGGAGGCAAGGGGGCGCGCGAGTGAACATTGCGCCGTTCACTTTGCTTGCGGGAAGCTTGCAGACGCCGCGCGCTCGCATTGGAAGGCTTTTGCATGCTGGCCGGCGAGATGGCCACAAACAGCGAGTGCTTGTCGATGCGTCCGGACAACGCCAGGGCGAGGCGCGGGTGATCGACTAAGTAGATCAACCCTTGGCGATAGCGAATGGCGCACCCGACCAGGTCGAAGTCCTCGGGACCGGTCAACTCGGAGTTGGGGTCGCCGGGGTCGTCACCGAGTTGGCGCGAGGAGACCAAGCTCAAGAGATTGCGATAACCCCGCTCGTCTTCGACCAAAGCCAGTAGACGCCCGGGTCCCTGCGGGTCGCTGATTTCGGCACCGACGATGGGTCGCGGAGCCTTTGGCCCCTGGGCCTTGGCGGCTTTGAGGAAATCGACGAGGCCGGCGGTTGTGTCCACATCGCAGAGGGCTAGGGCGGGCAAACCCAGTTGGGTTGCGCGCGCGAGCAGCTCCGCCGGCGAACTGGTGCCGGTCATGAGGGAGTGGTGGCCGTGGACGCGAAGGGGGATGTACATGGGCTTCCATATGCTCGGATGGGCCCGCAAACGCGCGCCGGAATCGAGGCCCCCCTTCGATGGCTAGACCCTAACGGAAGCCGAAAATCCGGCAAGGGGGGAGCCCCGAAAGACCGCTCCAATAGTCCCTATGGGGAATGCGGGCCGGAGCTTAGGAACGAGAGAATTCTTCCGGCCCGTGCGTGGATGCGGCTGCCCAACGAAAATAGGGGACGCCAATCGGCGCTTGGGCTGCATGTCAAAAGTGATCACCATCGCGGATCCGATTGCGGAACCAAAGGAGCCGCTGCGCACCGCGGGCTATGACCTGGCGCGAGCCTTGGCTTTCCTGGGCATGGTGCTGGTCAACTTCGAGGTCTCGATGGGCGCCGAAGATGGTGAACCCGCTTGGTTGGCGGCCTGTGTCGGCGCCTTGCACGGCCGGGCGGCAGCAACCTTTGTGGTCTTGGCCGGAATCGGCGTGGCGCTCTTGAGCAAGCGCTCCTTCAAACTCTTCAGTCAGAGTGGCGAGAGGGATTTATTGACGCGCGACAGGCGGCGCTTGTTCAAGCGAGCTCTGTTCCTCTTCGCGATCGGGCTCTCCTGGGCCGACTTGTGGGCGGCGGACATTCTTCACTTCTATGGGGTCTACTTACTTTGCGGTGCGTTCATGCTGGGGCTCAGTGCACGCCGATTGCTATTCGCAATGGGAGCCATCGTGTTCGCCTTCGTGCCGGCCTTGCTGTTCTTGAACTACGATGCGGGTTGGAACTGGGAAACCTACGCGTACGAAGGCTTTTGGACCTGGCGCGGTATGTTGCGCAACTTGCTCTTCAACGGTTGGCATCCCGCCCTGCCTTGGACGGCCTTTTTGATTTTCGGCATGGCCCTCGGCCGTATGGATTTGCGCCAAGCGCACATGCGCAAGCGCGTCGGCGCCTGGGGACTTGCCATTGCCGTTGCGGGAACGCTGCTGTCCAAGGCACTGGTCCACTTCGCACTGCAAGCGGAACTTGACGGCGAGACGGCTCGTGCACTCTTTGGGACGGAGATGATTCCGCCCATGCCGCTTTACATGCTTACGTCGGGCGGCACGGCGGCTTTGGTTATTGCGCTTTCAGTGGAAGCCGGCGAGCGCTTTCGAAACTCACGTTGGATGAACCCACTGCTGGCCACAGGCCAATTGGCGTTGACGCTTTACTTCGCCCACGTCCTCTTGGGGCTGGGCGTACTCGAAGCGGTTGGTCGTCTGGAACGCCAAAGTTTGATCTTCGCCAGCGCGAGTGCGGCTGTTTTTAGCTGCCTGGCTATCGCCTTCAGCTATTGGTGGAAAAAGCGGTTTAAGCAAGGCCCGGTGGAGGCCATGATGCGACGCCTCTGCGGTTGATTCGAGGTCGCCTGAGCAGCGGCGGGCGCGGGGCGTGCTTGCGCGTGGCGAGGGTCTTGCTCATCGGATTTGCGAAGGGCTTGCCGAAAGTGGAAGCATGAGCGAAAACAAGGTGCTGCAGGCAGGCTGATGGATGGGCTGGATGACGGCGTGCGGCGCCAAGTCAGAGCGCCGATGCTTGCTGATCGAATCCAATTGCTGCCAACACGTCCACATACCCAACGACACTAAGGATTGGTCCCATGCCCGCCAAAGCTCAGACAATCACTTCCATCATTGCGGCGGTTCCCGCGGAGCGGCAAGCGGCTTTCAAGAAGATGCGCCAAGTGATCAAGAAGAACTTGCCCAAGGGTTTCAAGGAGGTCGTGGCCTACAACATGTTGTCTTATGTTGTGCCGCACTCCATTTTCCCTGATGGATACCACTGCGACCCGAAGCAGCCTTTGCCGTTCATGAGCTTGGCGTCGCAAAAGAATTTTATCTCCGTCTATCACATGGGCATTTACGCGGATCCGAAACTCATGGCTTGGTTCCAAAAGGAATGGCCCAAGCATGTGTCCACGAAGTTGGATATGGGCAAGAGCTGCATTCGACTCAAAAAGATTGAGGATCTGCCCTTCGAGTTGATCGGCAAATTGGCCTCCAAGATGACGGTCAAGGCTTGGGTAGCCCTCTACGAAAAAAAACTTCAAGGCCTGAGCTAAATTAACTGCAAGCGTTGGATGGTGTGTCGTTTGACGAGTAGGCCAAAACCACATGAACATCGAGGACCCCGATTACGCTGATCATTACTTGTTTTTGGATCTAGAGAGGTATGCCCAATTTTATGATCGACTTTCGGAATCTGTGTCGTGCTTTATCACAAAGGGCGTAGCTGGCTCTTCTCTTCGTGGATTTCCAATTAATCTCGACGCTTACGCGTATTCATCCATGGAAGGAACTCTAGAGTCAATAAAGGTTACTCTAGAGATCGGAAGGATAAATGACGCCTTTGCCCTGCTTCGGAAGTTCTACGATTCTGTCGTGATCAACGTCTACGCCGACCTTTACCTCAGGGATAATTTTAGCTTGGAGGAGATGGTTGTGGAGAAAATTGACAGCTGGATACGTGGTAAAGAGAAGCTGCCTGAATACCGAATAATGTCGGAGTACATAAAGAACTCTCAGAGCCTTCGACCAATCGGAATCTTGCTGTGGCGCGATAGCCATTACAAGCAGATCAGGGAAAGATGCAATGGCCACGTGCATTACAGATCTTTTTTTCACGCCGTACTAAACGATAGCCGAATCCACAACCAGCATCGAGTGAAGTTGCTGGGGCAGTTCGCGTATGATTTGCGTGACCTTCTGGTGCTCCACTTGGCATGCGCCTTTTTTCTTAACGGTGCCTACATGACTTCCGGAGACTATGTCGATTTTCTTGATTGCGGCCAACAGCCAGAGAAGGGCTCGGAGCTATGGGTTGCGCCATGGGTTCAAGAAATGCTTGACCAAGTTGTGAAGCAATCCCGACCCGATCTGTACCAGGTCCTCAAGGCCACCAGCGAAATGGATCTCAAGTGAAGCAGATCGCGCAAGACATGCGATTGCAGCGGAAGCTGAGGGACCGCTGAATGTGGCACTCCGCTCCTATTGGGCGCCGATCGTGATGTCGATGGCGTTGGTCAATAGGAAATTGCCGAGCAAATCAACTGAGCCGCCGGAAACGCAAAGTTGCGCGCCAATCAAAGTCGGGCTGGATGAGATCGGCAATTGAAACGGAACTCCGGCTGGTTTGAAGCGATAGAGGAAGGGCGAGCTGCAAAGCACGGTTCCGAAGGGCGGCACCGAAATGTTCTCGGGAAACACCGAAAACAAGAGCACATCCAGCACGGCGTCGGGCATGAAACTGGTGTGATCAAATACGGGGTCCCAAACGGCGCAGGGGGCGGGGCCCTGTATGCCTGGCAGAAGCGCGGCGGGGTTCGGCGGAGACCCGAGCCGTACTATTTGTTCCGAGTCGAGATCAAAGGCTAGTTCGAACACATAGGCGGCGCCGGAGTCCTCGGCGCCGTCATTGTTCTCGGGACCGCCTACACCTTGGGAGTTGCTGTCTTCATACTCGGCGCCGATGGCGAGCCGTTTGTCCTCGGACAGAGCCAGCCCGGATCCGAAGAAATCGTCGAGGCCGGTGTTGGATGCTTTGAGATACGCGACCTGGCTCCAAATCGGCTGGGAACACTGGGGACCGCTGAGCAGAAACACATAGGCCGCGCCCGCGTCGAAGGTGGGAAACATCGGCGAGGCATTGCCTTGATCCGCATGGATGCCGGTCGCGGGGCTGTCCTCACCGAACGCCCCGACAACAATGGTGTCATCAGCAAGGGCGACCTTGCTGCCGAAGTAGTCGAAACTGTCGGTATTCGATGCTTTTAGGTAGGCGCTTTGGGTCCAAACGCCGTTGCTGCGATCAAACACATAGGCCGCACCCGATTGGGTACGGTCGTCGTTCGATGGATCACCGTCCACCCCGGTTGCGCCGCTGTCTTCGGCGAGCGCTCCAATCACAAGTCGATTGCCGGACAAGGCCAAAGACGCACCGAAGTTGTCCCCCTGCTGTGCGTTGGACGACTTGATGTAAGCCTCTTGGGACCAACTCCCGGCCTGCAAGCGAAACACATAAACAGCGCCGGCTTGGTGAGCGCTGTTATCGGATTGATCTCCGTTGATTGTCGTGGAAGCGCTGTACTCATTCAGGGCGCTGATCACCATGCAATCTGTATCGATGGCAACGGCGTGGCCGAATTGATCGAGAAAGCCCGTATTGGAGGCCTTTACATAGGCTTCCTGGATCCAGCCGCTGGGTTCGCGTTTGAAGAGGTAGGCCGCACCCGAGCGGAATTCGTCGTCGTTGTTCGG
>JAJDES010000400.1 GCA_029259675.1 Planctomycetota bacterium | reverse complement strand
TTCAGTCGTCCGATGCCCGCAATCGGGATGTGCAACAACAGATTGCCAAGCGCATTCGTGAGCTGCAGTCGGCGATGAACTTGGGGCAGGCCGGTGATCTCGCCGGATACTTGGATTTAGCCGGGGTGCTGACGGAGTTTTTGGCCGAGTGCGGAGGTGTTTCGCCCGAGCAAGTCACGCGTGTGGTGGCGAGGATGTTGGAGCGAGTGGAGTTGGCTTTCAGGGGCACCGTTCTCGACCAGCCGACAACGATTGCCGACATCGACAGCCCGACGGCGCCGCCCAAGCCGGCATTGCCGGAGCAGAACGACGAATGTCAGCTGCGCATGGTTCACGACCAGGTCTTGGGGGAGGTACTGGTGACCCTGGGCTTGACCAGCGCATCCAAGGTTGACGAAGCGTTGAAGGTGCAGCGAGCCACCGGTACTCGCATCGGGGAAGCCCTGGTCATGATCGGTGCGGTTACGTGGGACCAGGTCGACCAGGCTGTGGCCCTGCAAAGTCGCTTGCGTGACAGCGTGGAACGCATTAGCGGCTGAGAAGCCAAGGCCGCCGGAGAAGAGCCGGTTTCCCGCTTGCTTGCGCGGTCCATCCGCTGCGAGCGCGGTGAGGGTTGCCGAGCGAGTGCAGCTTCGCCCTTCAAGCACAGCTTGTCCGGCGGCTACAATTATGGCGCGCTCGATTGCACGCCCCCCATGGGTGGGAGGGCGGCCGGCCTGTGGGTGCGATCGCGCGCTCCGCGCTAGCTTCAGGTGCATCTGAACACGATTCCGCTGCCGAGGCCTCGTTCACTCCGGTTGGCGAGTTTCGGCGCATGCCGGCAAATTGATTCCGAACACCGCTAATCCATTCAGGACCATCCGATGCAGACTGAAACGCTTGTTTACAGCGAGGGCGACCAAGATCTAGAGGGAACGCTGGTGTTCGACGACAGCAGCGCGGTCAAGCGCCCGGGGGTGTTGGTTGCCCATGCTTGGGGCGGTGCCAATGAGTTCACCTCGGCCAAGGCCGAAGCGCTTGCCAAGCTCGGGTATGTGGGTTTCGCCCTCGACGTTTACGGAGTGGGGCGTCGCGGATCGAGCCCCGAGGAAAACATGGCGTTGATGCAACCGTTCTTGGACGATCGGCGCCTGTTGCGCCGGCGCATGGCCGCGGCTCTGGCGGCACTGCGCGGTCATCACTTGGTGGACCCGGGACGGGTGGCGGCGATCGGGTTTTGCTTTGGCGGCTTGTGCGTATTGGATTTGGCGCGCAGCGGAGCGGACGTGCGCGGAGTGGTCAGTTTTCACGGCTTGCTAGCAGCGGCGGAAGGTCTGAAAACAGAGCCCATCCAAGCCAAGGTGCTGGCCTTGCACGGGCACGAGGACCCGCTCGTTTCGGACTTGGAACTGCAGGCGTTTACTGGCGAAATGACCTCTGCCGGCGCCGATTGGCAACTTCATCAATATGGCTCGACCATGCACGCATTTACCAATCCCGAGGCATCGGATCCCGCCTCGGGAATGCAGTACAACCAAGACGCCGAGCGGCGCTCACTGGCCAGCATGGAAAGTTTCTTGAAAGAAGTTTTGGCCTAAGCACCCGTTGCAAGAAGCCGAAATCAGCCGGATTGCAAATGTTGTGGGCTGTTCCCCTCTAAGTGAGCTGTCATGCTTGGGGCGCCGTTTTTTTTTGCCCGCAACCGGGTGGTATAAGGCGCCTAGAAGCAGCATGAAAAGCATGCAGGTGAAAAAGGGCTGGCAGTTCCTCGGCGGCAAGTGGGGGAGGTTTGCAAGCGTTGGTGCGCTAACCCTGGCGTTGGGTGCAGCATCGGCTGCACCGGCCATGGGTTGGAGATGTGCTCCGGGCTCTGCGGTTGTGCTTGAGGCGCAATCGCGGCCAGAGGACTCACCGCAAGAGGACTCAGCTGCACCGGACATAAGAACGGCCCCGGATTTTGACGACGCATTTCTATTTGCTTGTTTCGACCTGTTGGAGTCCGACGAGCAGCAGGAGCTGATTGAGTGGTTCCGATTGGAGGCCGGCGGCCTGCAAACATACCAGGCTCAACTCCTGCGCAAGATTTTGCCCCTGGCGGATACCGACCCCGGCTTTTGGTCCGAGCGCAGCCCGGCGCGAGCCTTTGGGAGCAGCTCGCGGCCGCGTTTGGCCGGAGCGCATGAGCGTCGCCAAGAATTGCTGCAACAAGTGCACGGGGACGCGGCCGACCGCCGATTGGACCGCGCATGGGTTTACGATCCCGGCAGCGGCGAACTGCGCGTGGTGCGCGACGAGCGCAGCGACTGGCGAGTGTTTCGAGACGCATTGCAGGGTGCGCTACCCGATGAGGACTAAGCCGAGGCTTTGCTTGAACGCATTCTCGACAAGAAAATGCGTGCGAATGATGCGTCAGGTCTGGATCGCTTGCGTGCGGATTGGAACGCTTTTGCGCGGCTCTACGGGGATGGCGAGGAACTGATCGAAGGTTTGAGTTTGTTTTCGGCGCTCGGAGCCGAACAACCCTTGCCACTGACGGATATCGAGCGCAAAGGATTGATCGAAGAATTGTCGCTCGATTCATCTGCCGGCTTGGAGGGAATCCTCGCTCGACACGAAAGTCTGCGCAGGGAACGCGATCTGCGTCACTATCTGGCGCGCATCTGCTTTGAGGCAACGCCCGTATTGCCCGCGCACTTGGACGGCAAGATGATGGAGCTGCACGGCCTGTGGGTCCGGTCCCAAAACAATCCGATCCAGTTGGAATTGAAGTTGCCCGAGGCGGGCGATCAGTCGGACTTTTGGGACCAATGGGAAGCGCAATACGCGCGTTCGAGCTTGCTCGCCGAAGTCGAAAATCGGCGCCGAGCCCTTTCCGTCGGCCGCCGGCCCGTGCGACTCTTGATGGTGCGATTGATGCGCGAGTTTGGGGCCTTGGAGCCCAAACCGGTGACAGCCGCGCCGAGCGAAGGAAGTGGCGTCATTGCGAGCGCAAGCCCGAAGGAACCCAGCTTTAAGCCCTTCCTCAAGGCGGAGCGCGAGTCCATTGTTGCGGCCGTTTCCAAATTGGGCGGTCGCGATCGATTGGAACTGATTGCGGACTTGGAGCAGCGCATCGCCTCGACCAACGCGCCGCAAGTGGATTTGGTGGAGGAGCTGATCAAAGGGCAGGCCGACACCAAATTCAAAGCGCCAACTCGCTACCAAGGCCACGATGCGGGTGTCTATGGCGGGGGCCCAAAACGACGCGGCATCAAAGCGGGTCATCGCTTGTGGGATGCGATTTTTGAACAGTTGAAATCGCTGTCGCCGACGGGCGAAGAGTACCGTTATGAGTTCGCGA
>JAJDES010000399.1 GCA_029259675.1 Planctomycetota bacterium | reverse complement strand
ACTCGAAAGAAGAAGGCATCTAAGGCCAGTTCAGCCAAGAATCCCAAGTCCAAGCAAACGCGCCCAAGCAAGGCCAAGAAGTCAAAATCAGTAAAGCGCAAACGCTGACCCTCGAAGCAACTCATCAGCCATGCCAGGCACACACGCAAACAGGCCCCCCACCGCGCACGGTGAGGGGCCTGTTGTTTTTCGCCCAAGCACTCAGTCGGCCGGCTAGCTGTGAAGCGGAAGCAGGTCGGAGCGCCTGGCTAATACGGCTTTCACTGGTCAATCACATAGACAGCATCCATAGCCTTGGAGATGCGAGCACTCACGCTTGCGAGGTGGGCCGAAGTGTAGGGGTCGAGATCGGCTTCAGCGGCCTTGCTCGATTTCTTGGCGATCTTGTTCAGCTCTTGAGTCGCCAAGGAACTGATGGTGCGCAAAGACGGGCTGGTTGCACCATCGAGCAGTGCCAAGTCGATCAAGCGCCCGACATGCTCCTGCTGCAAATTGCGACGGAAACTTGAGCACATCGGCTTGGCGGCCGTGTACTTGCCGGATCCAGAGCCTTCGCATTCAGTCCATACGGCGTCGGTTACGGTTTCGAGCACCTCCGCCATGGTGAAGGCATCATCATCGCCGGCGGTGCGGAACTCATTGTCGTAGACACGACGCAGAGTCGTGGGATTGAGAATCAAGGACATTCCAACGGCTTGAAATCCACCGACCAAGTCGTGAACCGTGTAGTTGGGATCCTCTATGAGCTCCGATATTCCCTCGGCGTCCCACCAGTACTCTTTGCCAAGGTGGCGCACCAATTCCGGAGTCAAATTGAAAGCATCGTCATTGAACGTGTTGTCAATGATCAGCTTCAAGGCCCGACGCTGCTCCGCGCCGGGAACATCTTCAATCGGAGCGCGATCACCGGGGTCGCCCTTGAAATCGTAGTTCTCGTAGGACCCACCAATCCAAGCAGCGGCCGAGAAGAGCGAACTCATGTGCGTCTGAGCCAAGCTGTTAAAGCGGCGGCGGGCGTTCGCCCAGGATTCGCCGTCCTCGACAATCTCTTCCAGCAGACTCGCACGCAATTTGCGCACAAGCTTCAAACGGGACTCACTAAAGTTCAGGTTGTTGGCACCCAAGTCCCAAGTCATGTTGCGCGGGTCGCTGCCAACCGAAATAGCCGCTTGACTCAAGTAGATGTGATCCGGCTCGCTCACGCGGGCCAACACTTCTTCCAACTCTGACGCGGGACCATAGCCATAGGCGATGGCCCAATTGTCGTAGGGACCGACTTCGCGCGTCGCATAGGGACCTTGCACGTCGCCCAACTCACAGTTGATGTTGACTGCGGCGTAGTCCATGACGGAACCGATGGAGGGTCCCTCAAATCCTTCGCTGTTGAGTTCCTCAAGCGAACGGATGCTCGACGCAGCCATATTGTGCTGCAGCCCGAGACAGTGGCCGACTTCGTGAGCGGAAATGTAGCGAATCATCGCGCCAAGGAATTCTTCGGGAACTCCGTCCAAGAGCACGATGTCGCCCTCTTCGTCCTGCTCGATTTTTAGGATGCTCGCGGCAAAGGCCGCTCCGGCCAGAGAGATATCCATCGACAATCGATTGCCTAACTGACAGGCCGTGTTGGTGCGATTGTTGAGCCCGTGCGTCCAGGGATGATCTTCGTCTGCCAACTCGAGCTCGACGGCCGATTTCGCCTCCAACTCGCGCTCGCGCAAAATTTGTGCGCGGCGAGCGGGCGTAGCCATCCGCACGCGCGGATCCCATTCCGGGTTGGCCTCGTACCATGCCAACGCGTCGGCGCTGAACGTCTCCTCGGCCATTTGCTCGGTGAGCGTGGCCAACATCGACTTGACGGCACGGGTCAATCCTTGGTGCCAAACAACATCCGCATCGAGAATTTCACCCGTCATGGGGTTGCTGCGGCTCGGACCGATGGCGTAGCCCGAGTTGCTCGTGTTCCAGCGGAAAAAGTTGTAGCGCGCGTCTTCCGGATCCTTGTCCATATGCGCACCCGTTGCGGAATCCTGCTGGTAAACCTCGAGCGCATCGAGAATACCGACCTTTTCGAAGGCCTTGTTCCACATCAAAATTCCGTCGCGCACGTAGCGCCGGTACTTAACCGGTGTCGTGTGCTCGATGTACCAAACAATGGGTTGCTTGGGAGGACTCATCTTCAGCGAAGCATCAGCCTTTTCGATGTTCCACCGATTGATGTAGCGCTCGGCCAGCTCCTGCCCGACGTTCTTCGAGTAGTCCACGTGCCAGTTGTAAAAGTAACCGACGCGGGGATCGGCTTTGCGCGGCTGGAATCCGGGGCTTCCCGCCAATTCGCCAAAGGCGTAGGTCACGCGCATGAAACGCCCGTCCGCCTGGGGTGCTTCATATTCAACGATCAAGTTCTCCGGGAAAGACTTGGCCTTGGTGATCGTCGCCAAGCGGGGATTCAATGTGCGCAGCGCAGGTCCGAAGTCGGTGTCGGAAAAGGTGCTGAAGAACTTCCGGGCTTGCCCCATCGCCATGGCGCTGAAGTCGATCACCGGACGACCACCGGGGGCCATCGAAGCGATCGGCACACTCAGGATCAGCTGATCGGTGTAGAGCGAGCTGACCGAGTCCTCCGCTTGCTTGCCACCTGAGGTACGCACCGAATAATTCGGAGACACCAAGGCCAGTTGCTTGCCGAGCTTGCGCCACTTGCCGTAAATCGTGGGACCCATCACGCCGGCATCGGGGTCGCCGCCCGAGACTGTGCAGGCGATCAAGAGGTCTTGAGAAGCGTAGTTGCTGGCCAAAACCGCCATCAACCTGCCGGTCTCCTTGTCTACGTACAAGTCGTATAGAGACGATCCCCCGCCCGAGGGGATGACTTTCGTCAAGCCATCGGTAACAGCTTCAAGCGGCGGGTATTCGGGAGCGGAATCAGCGGGTGAGCCTGCGCTCGCCTCCGAACCGATAGTCAGGCTTGCAGCGCAGATGACGGCCAGTGAGGCCGCGCCGGCGCGGGCGCCAAATGTCTTAGTCATGGTCTTTCTCATTGCTTTGATTTCCGCGAACTCATGCCCGGACTGCCACTCCGCAAGATAGGAGTTTGCAATCCGCGCAGAGCCTCGCACGGAAGCTCGATTTGCACACGGCATTCCCGTGCAGATCTTCATGGGCAAGCCCTCAAAACGCCCTTAGCGGGCATCCAGCGGGCTCGATTCGCCAGGAATGGGTTGATTAGGAGGAATCGGGGACTGGGTGAGCGGCGGGACCTCTGTCAGCCCCTCTGCACTTGAACGATCTCGATCGGACCCGTGGTCCGGTTTCAATCGGGTTCGCTGCGGAGGCCCTTGCCGGGAATGCATGGGTTTTTCAGAAGCCCAACACTACTGCCGAGGCAGCGCATGGATCTGCGACCAAATCGCCCATCGCAGGGCCTGGGCGCCCCCTGCAGTGGCGGCGGCAAGGGAAAATGGCGCCGCTCACATGCACCGCCCCCGCAAATGCGCCCGTTTTCTTTGGATCTGCGGCCGCCATGAACAATCCCGTGAGCCCCTCCGACCCGGCTGCTCGATACGAATCGGTGGCTGGGCCGGGGCGAAAGCAACCGCAAATGCGCCGGGCCATCGGGGTTGAGTCCGCTCCGGCCACGGTGCCGCGCCAGATTGGAACCTTGAGCAAATAGCGCTGCGGCGAATGGACTTCGCCGACTTCCGCAAACCGGAAGTTCTCCGATCCCAAGAGCGCCGCGATCGTTGGGGAGTCCTATTGCAAACTCACACAAACTCCGAGGCCCAGGTTCATGGACCTGAGTACCGGCGACCGCCGGTGGGGCTGATAACGGAAACAACCCACTGCGAAGCCCGGCTGCACCTGGTCCATTCCGCAGCTGATTCTTCGGTCCCGCCCACGGCCCGGCCGACCATCCGACTCACTCAGTTGCGCCAACGTCCGAGCAATGGACCTTGGACGGTTGCTTGCTTGGCTGGTCAGGCGGAAGTTAATCAAGAACGGGGACAGCGGTTTGCACCGCCATCCCCGTTCCTTGATTGCTTATTGCCGAAGCCCACGAATTGAATTATGTGAGCATTCGACGATTCGCGATATCTACCAGCGACCGCCGCCGCCGCCGCCGCCGCCGCCGCCACGTCCGCCGCCGCGGGGCTGACGCTCTTGGGCTTCGTTCACGCGCAAGTTGCGTCCGTCGAGGTTCATTCCGTCCATCTGTTCGATGGCTTGCTGAGCTTCGTCAGCAGTTCCAAATTCAGCGAAAGCAAAGCCGCGCGGGCGGCCGGTTTCGCGGTCGGTCACCATTTGAAGATCTTTCACGGAGCGACCATTCTCTGAAAGCACAGCCTGAAGAGCATCTTCAGTCGTGTCCCAAGAGAGATTTCCAATGTAAAGACGAGTAGCCATAGGTGGCTCTTCCTTTTCCGTTGACAGCGTGCACCTACCAGTCCAGTCAACGGAAAGGGTCGGATACGCGAATCATTAGCTCTGAAGGTTCAA
>JAJDES010000398.1 GCA_029259675.1 Planctomycetota bacterium | reverse complement strand
CGGGGAGTCGGGCAGCGGCAAGAGTAGCTTGGCCCTGGCGTTGGGCCGGCTACTGCCCGAGCCTCCGGCGCAGGTCACCGGGCGAATTCGTTTCGGAGCGAAGTCCCTTCTCGAATTGCCTGAATCGGAATGGGCTCGCATTCGCGGCGCACGCATCGGCTTCGTCTTTCAGGAACCTTTGCGCGCACTCAATCCGACCATGGGCGTCGGAGAACAAATCGCCGAGGGTTTGCGCAAGCATCTTGGGCTGGGTCGCCGGGACGCGCGCACGCGTGCGGTGGAATGGATGGAGCGCCTGGGAATTGAGCGAGCGGCCCGGCGCGCTGATGACTTCATCCACCAACTCTCGGGCGGCGAAAGGCAGCGAGTGGCGCTGGCCATGGCGCTGTGCCTGGAGCCGGAATTGATTGTGGCCGACGAGCCTACGGCAGCTCTCGATGTGTGCGCCGCGCGGGATTTGGTGGAGTGTCTGCGCGAGCTGTGCCGAGAGCAAAACACGGCACTGCTCTTCATCACGCACGACCTGATTGCGGCGGCCATGATCGCCGATCGCGCGTGTGTGCTGCGGGCCGGCCGGGTTGTGGAATCGGGCGAACTGCGCTCCATATTCCGATCCCCGGTGCAGGCTTACACACGGGAACTAATCGAAGCTCTGCCGGAGAATTGGCCGGCGCGCGCCGATTCAAACTTGGGCGAGCCCGGCGCGGGGGATTCGATTTCAAAAGGCGCAATCGCAACGCTGCGCGCAACCAATCTGCGGGTGGAGCACCCCGGGGCCCGGGCCCCTTTCTGGCGCCGGCCAACGAGTTCGGGGTGCGGGCCCGCGCCGGAAGCCTTGCTGCAGGGGGCCGACCTCGAACTGGAAACCGGGCGTTGCACCGCATTGGTGGGGGAATCGGGCAGCGGAAAATCGACACTGGCGCGGGCCTGCCTTTGGCTGCAAGTGCCGACGCGGGGTGCGGTGCAATTTGAATCCAGGACGGGCCGAGTGGAGCTGGGCGCGCTGTCCGCCCGCAAGCTGCGCAGCCTGCGGCCCCAAATGCAATTGGTGTTGCAGGACCCCTTCGGGAGCCTGACGGCGCGCCTGCGTGTGGGCGAACTTTTGGTTGAAGCTGCGCGCGTGCACGGCCTCGGAGCAGAGTCGCAATTGTTGCGCAAGGCCGCCGCATTGCTCGAACGCGTGGGGCTCTCCGCCGAGGCCATGGAGCGTTATCCGCACGCCTTTTCAGCCGGGCAACGCCAGCGCATTGCCATTGTTCGCGCGTTGATGCTCGATCCCAAACTCTTGGTCTTGGATGAACCCACTTCGGCACTCGATCCGTGTTCCCAGGCTCAACTCATGCAACTCTTCGGGGAACTGAGACGCGAGCGTGAACTCACGCTGCTTTTCGTTGCCCACGACCTGGAAATGGTACGCGCTTTTGCAGATCGAGTACTGGTCATGCAAGCCGGTCGCATTGTCGAAGATCGGCCGGCGGAAGCCTTGTTCCACGCGCCGCAGCATGCGCACACGCGCGAATTGCTCAGTGCCAGGCCGCGAATTGCGGATCTATTGGGCGAAGCTTAGTCGGCTCGGATGCAGGAATCCGGCTTCGCCTTCCGGGCAGGATTTCGGCCAGGATTTCGGGCGGATCCAGCCGGTCGCAAGATCGTTCAAGGGGGAGCCACTGCCCGGAGAGCGACTACCGGCGCCTAAGACTCCGATTGGCTTCGGCGCGCGCACCCGCGTACGTGTGCCAAGCGAGCGCTCGGACGCGAAGCACGAGCTTTGCAAGTGCTCCCGCTTTAGCTTCCGATTCCGTACTGCTCGCGCAGAATTTGCTCCAATTGCGCGAAGTCATCCACTATGTGATTGGGTTGCACATCCTCGGGATGCAATTCGCGCCGAGTTGCCCGGCGACTCCAAACCGTAACCATGCCCAGGGAGGCGGGAGGTTCCACATCGTGGGCCGGGTTGTCGCCGACGTACATGACTTCGGTAGGCGAAAGTACAAGCTGACGCAGAGCCGCTTGATAAAGCTTGGGATTGGGTTTGGAAATCCCGATCTGGTCCGAGATGAAGACGGCACCGGGCTCGAAGTGCTCAAGCAAGTTCAAGCGCACTAGCTTCTCGGCCTGCTTCGTGGTCCAACCGTGTGTAATCACGCCCGTGACCAGCCCCGCGGAGCGCAGGAACTTAAGTAGGGGGATGACGTCCACAAAGGGGTGCAGCTCGGCGAATTTGGTGTCGTGATACGCGACCACACCTGCCGCCACGATGAGGGCTGAGTTGAAGCCCGCAGGTACGGCTCGCGGCAAGCGCATGAGCAACTTGTCGTAATGGTGGCCGTAGTTTGAGGAGAATTCGGAAATCACCTCATCCAACTCACGCGACGCCACTTCTTCGCTGCAGCGCAAACCGGCCGCAATCATGGCTCGCACCGCATTGCTTCGCGCCCGCCGGGCAAAATCGGTGGTGGAGAAAAGCGTGTCGTCGATGTCGAAAAGTACTGCGCGAAGCTGCTGCATGGCGAGCCACCTTGGTGTACACGGCACCCACGCGCAAGTCTCGAGCTTCGATCCTGATCGCTGGGGCACTGGAAGGTGTCCATACTCCTATCGGGCCTGGGCGAGCCGCTCCGTAGGGAATTGCCTTCTCGTCCTATCCGAGCCGGCCTTGAAGACTCAGCCGCTTGGAATTCGTTTCAGCGGCGGGCGCGAGCGCACGGATGCGCGTGATTCCCGTCCCCTTTGCCGTGGGTCACGCTTGGAAATACGAGCGTTCCTTCCCACTCGGAACGGCATTGGTGCCGGATCCGGCATCAGCGTCTGTGGCAAAGCTCCACCCGGCCATTTCGCGTGCGGAGATTAGCCCGCTCAAGCGGACATCGCCTCGGCGGCAGGGCAGGGCATCGCAATTGCGCCCGGGGCCGGTGGGCTCCCCCAAAAAAAAACAGCCCCGACCTATGCGGGGCTGCTTGATAGCGTGCCTTGAGGCACGGCTTCCTCCGGAATAAATCCGGGAAAGTGGGGGGGCTTAGCGGTTGTCGAGTTTGCCGAGTTCCTCTCGCACGTCCGTGATCCAGGCGCGAATCATGACCATCAAGCTCTTCTTCTCGTCGCTGTAGCCCTCTTCCTTGAAGAGGATGCCGACGACCGGAATGTTGGCCAACCACGGGACTTCGGCGCGACGCTCGATATTGCGAATGCGGGAAAGGCCGCCGATCAGGATCGAGCCGCCGTCGGGAACAAAGGCCGTGGTGAACACGCTTTGCACCTGGAGTTCGGGCAGTTGGAATTCGACGGGAGAGGTGTTGCTGCCGAGGGACGTTGCGAAGTTTCGCAAGTTGACGACATTGGCAACCGTCGGCTGAATCTCAAGTCGCAGGTACTGGCGGCTGTGGTGGATCGTCGGGCGAACATCCAAGACCACGCCTTCGTGCAACACGTTGATTTGCGGATCGGCGATGGCCTCGAATTGGGCGACCTCAACGTCGAAATCCTGCACGTAGGCGCGCTGGTTGACGACTGTTACGTAGGCGCGTTGCGTGTTTTGCACGCTCAACATCTGCTCGTTGATCAGCTCGATTTGGCTGCTCTTCTCAACCATGCGGATGATGGTCGAGATCTGGGCGTCATCGAGGATGCTCCACTGGGCGGTCAGGCCGCCGATGTTGGAGAGCGTTTCCCCGAGCACATCTCCAAAGATATTGCTCGTCGAGCCTTTGAAGTCACCGTCTTCGCCGTCGTCGAAGAAAAAGCCTGCGGAGGGAGATCCGGACGCGTTGTTGGCCACGCCCGTTCCGCCGTTGTCGAGGCCGAGGCCGGCATTGTCTTCCAAGCCGTTGTCAACGTCATCGAGGTCGGTGAAGGGGTCGTTGGGGTTGTCCAGTCCCCTGAACTCCACACCAATTTCTTGCAGCCAGTTGTCCTCGATCGTCATGAACTTGGACTCGATCGTGACCATGGATGAACTGAAGCGGCGCAGGTCCTCAAGGAACTGCTTGACCAGCTTTTGGTTCTCGCGGGTCTGAACAACGATCATGTTGCCGTCGTAAATTTCAATCGAGACGCGATCTTCTTCCCAGCTGTCCTTGGCGATGCTGTCGGTGACGAGACTTGTCAGTTGATCGGCCTCGATAATCCGCAAGCGTTCGCCGATGCCGCCGAAGGGGCCGCCGCCATCATCATCCTCAAGCTCGTTGAGGAGTCGCAGGCGGTCGATGCGGGGACCGTAAAAGTCCGTCAGACCGAAAAGCAAGTCCTGCACATCGTGGTCGTGCAGGATCAAGTCGCCGCGTACTTTTTCACGGGTGGTGAGCAGGACCGCATCATGGCGAATTGTCCAAGCCACTTCGGGACCGGACATGGAGGTGATCAGATCCAGCACCTTGTCGACGGCGAGCGGGTTTTGCAGGGCAAAATCGTAAACGGCGCCCTCGTCGAAGGCAGCTGCGTCAGCCAAGGGATCGACCACGAGCGGCAGGCCCGTAAGCGTGCGCAGCGTGTCGATGACTTCGGTGAGGCTTTCCGTTTCTTCCATCACCAAACCGGGAATGCGAGTGGTGGCCAGCTGCTGGCGGAGCTCCAGCTCGGCGTCGGAAACGGTCGTTTCCTGATCGAGGCTCGAGCGCTTGCGGCGCAGGTCGGTTGTCTCCAACCACTTTTCCGGGTCGGGCAGGGTGATCACACCCGTGTAGGGGATGCGCAGCTCATCGAGGCTCTCTTGCCAAACCTTGTACTGCTCGTGCTTGCGGGCGAGGAAATCGTCACGCACTTGTTCGCGGCCGCGGCGGAACGAGAGGTCGCGAATATCGATTGCTTTGCTGTTGTGGGGATCGAGTAGCAAAGCCTTCTTGGCCAACATCTCCGACTCTTCAAAATCGGACAAGTTGTAGGCATCGATGGCCTTGGAGAGGATTGTGGCGAGCACGGATTGGCGCTGTTTCTCTAATTCCAGCTCCTTGGCTCGCAGGCGCTCGCGTGTGATGCGGTCGGTCTCCTGACGCTTTGCGTCCGATTCGGCCTCGCGCAGGGCGATGGCAGCCGCGCGCTCACGCTCCGCAGCTTCGCCCAGCCCCTCCCAGTCCATGCTGAACGGTGCCCACCGGATGTAGTCCAAGCACAGGCTGAACTCGGTGATGGCCGCATCGTATTCGCGACGAGCCACAAGCAGCTTGCCCTTGTCGAAGCTGTGGTTGGCCTCGGCGCGCAACTGTTGCACGCGCAGTTCATGCTGGCGCGCCAATTCCTCGCTGATGTTGGGCAGTTGATCGACCGAATCACCCATCAGCGCTGCAATCTCGCTGAAGAGAGCCTTGGCCTTGATGTTGTCCGGGTCGATGCTGAGGGCGGCTGCGACAGAAGCGCGAGCTTCTTCAAGGCGCAGTTGATTGCGCAGTTGACGCGCTTTGCTCAAGTGCTGATCCAAGAGCACGACTCGGGCCTGCTCTTGAAGCGACAAGAGCTTGGCTTGGTCATCGAGGAATCCCGCTTGGTCACCGGCTTGGCTGCCTGCATTGCTGCCGCTGGTTGAACCAGAGCCGCCGCTATTGCTTGCGTCGGCGGACATGGCCGTCAGTTCGGGGTTTTCCCCGTTGGGATCAGTGGAAGTCTCGCGGTTCGACGAAGCGCAGGCTGATGCCAGCGCGATCGAGCACAGGGAGAAGGCCCAAACGGCAGTCCTCTGAGTGCGCATCGGTTGTTTCGTTCGGTCGAGCTCGGCGGGTGAGCTGGAAGGGATGGGGTTTGACAAAACAGGTGGTCAGCGGGGCAGCTGTCTGCGGGTGCGAAAGCCAAGCGGGAGAGGCGGTTGCGAAACCGGCCGAGTGTTCTCTCGGGGTTCGAATTCGACGGTCTGCACAATGGCGAACCGGCTCAAAAGGGAGCGCGACCCTAGTCGGATCCAAGCTCCCCTCGACTC
>JAJDES010000397.1 GCA_029259675.1 Planctomycetota bacterium | reverse complement strand
CCCCCCTATTCGACCACGTGATCCTTTCAGGAGTCCCCATGCGGCACGCGCTGCGCCGAATCGCTCTCGCCCTTCCCTTGGCCCTCGGCCTTTTGGTCTCACCCGGCTTCGCGCTGCAAGCTGAAGCGCAGGACAAAGCTGAAGAAACCGTTGCGGCCGTGGAAGCTGCAGTCGAAGAGGCCGTTGACTCCGCATTGGAAGCGGCCCCCGAAGAGGATGGATTCCTGGGAGCCATCAACGAATTGCTCGAGCCGGTGGACGGTTGGATGGAGGTCGTCAACATCCACCTCAGTGGAGGCGACGACCCGCGCACGGCGGATGTCCGTGAGAACTCGCTGGGCTTCTTCATGCGGGTTCCGATTCCCTTCTCCAAAAAGAAGGCGCCCGAAGAAGGTCCGCTTGAAGCACCCCTGGCCGTGGTGATTCTCGTGCTCGGCGCGATCTTCTTCACGTTTCGCATGGGCTTTCCGCAATTGCGCGCCTTTGGCCACGCGATCAATGTCGTGCGCGGCAAGTACGACGACCCCAACGCCAAGGGAGAAGTCACCAGCTTCCAAGCCTTGTCCGCGGCACTCTCCGCAACCGTCGGTTTGGGCAACATCGGCGGAGTGGCCATCGCCATCGGCACGGGTGGTCCCGGCGCCACATTTTGGATGATCATGGCCGGCTTCATCGGCATGGCTTCCAAACTGACCGAGTGCACCTTGGGTCAGATGTACCGCGAAACGCGTCCCGACGGGCGCGTCATGGGCGGTGCGATGTATTACCTCTCCTCGGGCTTTCGCGAAATGGGAGTGGGTCCGATCGGCAAAGTGCTCGCCGTGTTCTTCGCGCTCGTTTGCATCGGAGCCTCCTTCGGCGGCGGCAACACTTTCCAGGTGAACCAATCCATGGGTGCCCTGAGTGAAGTCATGCCGGCCATCAAGAGTGCGCCCTGGGCCTATGGATTGGTGATGGCCGCCCTGGTCGGTGTCGTCATCATCGGCGGCATCAATCGCATTGCAGCGACGGCTGAAAAAGTCGTGCCCGCCATGTGCGGCATTTACATCCTGGCCTGCTTGGCAATCCTGGGCATGAACTTCACCAAGATCCCCGGGGCCTTCGGTGAGATTTTCTCCAGCGCTTTCAGTTTCAAGGCCGGCTTCGGCGGCTTCCTCGGTGTCCTCATCGTCGGCTTCCAGCGCGCGGCCTTCTCCAACGAAGCGGGCATCGGCTCAGCCGCCATTGCTCACTCGGCCGCCAAGGTTCCGCACCCCGCGCGCGAGGGTATCGTCGCCTTGCTCGAGCCCTTCATCGACACGATCGTGGTTTGCACCATGACAGCCCTGGTGATCATCATCATGGGCGCTTGGAACAACCCCGACTACGCCCACTTGGTCAGCGGCAACAACGGCGCGGCCCTGACCTCCAACGCCATGAAGGACGCGCTGCCCTTCATGCCCTATGTCCTGGCCGTCGCGACGGTCCTCTTCGCCTACTCGACCATGATTTCATGGTCGTATTACGGCGAGCGCTGCTGGGCCTACCTCTTCGGCGACGGATCTTCGCTGATCTATCGCATCCTGTTCCTGGTCTTCATCCTGGTCGGCTCCGTGGTCACGGCCACCAACATCCTCGGCTTCGGCGACTTGCTGATCTTCGGCATGGTTTTCCCGAACATCATCGGGCTCCTGTTCCTGAGCGGTAAGGTCAAAAGGCAACTGGATGATTACCTCACGCGCTTGAAGGCGGGCGAGTACAAGACCTTCAAATAAGCGCCGCGTTCCCAGCACCAACGAACCCCGCACCCCATGAGCACCGTGGACACGCAACCTGTGATCGCCCCCCTCGACTTGGCTGCCGAACGAGCTGAGGTCGGCTCCGCCCTGGGCGAAGCCGTGCAGCGTGTCGTCGCCAGCGGCCAATATGTACTCGGCCCGGAAGTCGCAAGTTTCGAGCAGGAGTTTGCGCGCTTGCACGGCTGCGCCCACGGGGTCGGCATGGCTTCGGGAACGGACGCCCTGGTCTTGGGACTCTTAGCCCTGGGCGTTAAGGCGGGCGACCACGTTCTGACCACGCCCTTCAGTTTCTTTGCAACGGCGGGCGCCATTGCCTGGATTGGAGCCGTTCCGCGCTTTTGCGATGTGGAGGCGGACAGCGCCCTGCTCGATTGCAACGCCGTCGAGGCTGCGCTCACGGACAAGGTGACTTGCATCCTACCCGTGCACCTTTACGGGCAGTTGGCCGACATGAAGCGCCTGCGCGCCATTGCCGACGAGAGAAAGCTGGGGCTGCTCGAGGACGGGGCCCAGGCTCACATGGCGGTGCGCGACGGGATTCATTGCGGTGAGCTCGGGGATGCCGGCACCTTCTCTTTCTACCCCACCAAGAATTTGGGCGCGATCGGCGAAGGCGGCATCGTTTTGTGTCAGGACGAAGACGTCGCCCAAAACCTGCGTCAACTTCGCGATCACGGCAGCCCGGGCAAGTACGTGCACACGCGCGTGGGAACCAATTCGCGCTTGCATGCAATCCAAGCCGCCGCGCTAAACGTAAAGCTGCCGCACCTTGCGGGCTGGAATGATCGCAGGCGCGAAGTTGCGGGACGCTACGACGAAGCCTTTGCGTCAAGCGCGAGCGTGCGCCCGTTGACCAGTGTGGATGCGAAGGGGCACGTCTATCACCAGTACACCGTGCGCGTTCAAGACCGCGAGCGCGTGCAAAAGCGTTGCATGGAACAGGGCGTCGCCACCGGAGTGCACTATCCCCAGCCGATCCACCTGCAAGAGGCGGCGGCGGAGTGGGGCTACACGGCCGGCGACTTCCCCAATGCCGAGGCCCTCGCCAATGAGGTGCTGTGCCTGCCCGTGCACCCCTTCCTGAAGGACGGGGACGTGCAGCGGGTGATCGAAACCCTGCTGCGCGTCAGCTGAGGAGTCCGGACCTCGGGGGACAGAATCGAGCTGCCCGGCCGGCCGCAACCGAAGTCCCGGGCCGCCCATGCGCCTGCAAAGGGGACGTCCCCGGTCTGACCGGAAAGCTTTTCCGCACGGCTCGCGATAACTCTCGGGCATTCCGCGCCAGGGGGCGGCGTTCGGACTCAGAGGGCGCCGGCTGAGCGTCGATAAGGGAGGCACAGCTCGAGGCCCATGACGGGTCCGAGATCCCCATGTCGATCGCCCCCCCCACACCCGAGTTTGAGTGGCTTCCGCTCCTGATTCTGCGCAGCCTTGTGCTGCATCCGGGTCAGGTTGCGACGCTTGAAATTGCGCATCCGGGCAACTTGCAGGCGCTCGAATGCGTTCAACCGGGCGAGCGTTTCTTGGCCGTGCCCATGCTGCGCCCCGGTCGAGCGATGAAAGCGCCCAACCTGGCTGAGGTTGGAGTGGTTGCACAATTGGTACAGCGCTACGAGATGCCGGGTGGTGCCCTGCGCATCGTTGTGAGCGCAGATCGGCGCGTGGGGATAAGCGAAGTCCGCTTGGATCAGGAGCGCTTTCGGGCCCGGGCCGGCACACTTGCGAATTCCCATGGGCACTCCGCTTCGGCTACGTGCCCGGCCGCATTGCGCGTGCTCAGCTTGTTGGAAGTGTTGCCCGAGCTGGCCCACAGGGGCTCACTGCCACTGGCCGATGTGGTTTCGCGCAACAGCAAGAACGCGGGAGAACTCGCGGACCGCATCGCTTCGGTCCTGGAATTGGAATACCGCGACGCACTGGCTTGCCTACTGGAAGCGGATGCGAGCAAGCGTTTGGAATTGCTAGAGACGAGCTTGCTGCGGCCGCGCCGCGCTCACCACGCCAAAAGAGCTTTGAGCTCACCTTTGTTAGACGCCCCCATGCGCATGCGTCCGGCCGATGCCGACTCACATGACTTGGAGGCGCACAGCTTTGAGCAACGCATCGAAGCTTCCCACCTGCCCCAGCCGGCGCGCGATAAGGCTCTGCGCGAATTGGAGCACTTCAGACTCCTGCGCGCTTCTTCGCGCGAAGCGGCAGCCGTGCGCAACTACCTCGACTGGGTCCTGCACTTGCCCTGGCCGATGGATGCTGCCAGGCCCCGCAGCCTCGGCTTCGAAGGCGTCGAAGAAGTTCTGTCGCGCAGTCACGCCGGTTTGCGCGACGTGAAAGATCGCGTGATTGAACACTTGGCCGTGCGCCTTCTGGCCGGCCGTGCCCACGGAACCATGCTGTGCTTCCTGGGTCCGCCCGGAACCGGCAAGTCGAGTATGGGTCGCGCCGTGGCCGAAGCCCTGCAGCGCGAATTCGTACAAATTCCCGTTGGTGCCGTGACCGAAGAAGAGCAATTGCGCGGACAACCGCACCGCGCGGAGGGAGCGTTACCCGGCGTCATTCTCGACAGCATTCAGCGCTCGGGAACCAGCGCGCCCATTATCTTGATCGACGAAATCGACAAGCTCGAGTTGGGTGGATCGGGAACGGCCGGCGGAGCTTTGCTCGACCTGCTCGACGCGGATCAAAACCGCGAGTTCCTCGATCACTACCTGGGTATTCCCTACGACCTCTCGCGCTGCGTGTTCATTGTCACGGCAACTGAGCGCGACGAGATTCCTGAAGCGGTGATGGATCGCTTGGAAACGATCGAGTTTGGTGGCTTCACCGAATCTGAAAAATTGGAGATTGCGCGCGGACATCTATTGCCGCGCGCGCGCAAGGAACATGGACTTGAGCCCCACGAGTTCCGCATCAGTCCCGCCGCCCTGCGCGACGTTGTTCGGCACTACACCGAAGAGGCCGGCGTGCGCAACTTGCAGCGCCAAGTGAATTCACTGGCGCGCAAGGCCGCCTTGGATGTGGTGCGCGGCGGCGAAGGTCTTTCGATCAAAAAGTGTGATCTGCTTGCGTTGCTCGGCCCGGTCACTGTTGACGAAGAAATCCAAGTGCGCAAACCCAGGGTCGGGGTGGCAACGGGCTTGGCTTGGACCAGCGCCGGTGGAACGCTGTTGCCGATCGAGGCCCTGGCCATGCCGGGCTCGGGCCGCGTAACCCTGACGGGCATTGTGGGCGAGGTCATGCGCGAGTCCGTGCAAACCGCTATTTCCTATGTGCGCACGCGCTTCACTTCCCTGGGCATCAAGCACACCGTGATGGACGAACTCGATGTGCATTTGCACTTCCCCTCGGGCAGCACTCCCAAGGACGGACCGTCCGCCGGCATCGCCATCGCGGCGGCCCTGTACTCCTTGATGACGGCCACGCCGGTCCGGCACAACTTGGTCATGTCGGGCGAAGTCTCCCTGCACGGCAACGTTCTGGCCGTGGGCGGCATCAAGGACAAGCTCTTGGCCGCCGTGCGCGCGGGCATCACCACGGCCATCATGCCCGAGCGCAACCGCGAAGAGGTATTGCGCCTGCCGGAGGAGATCAGGAGCAAGCTCACCATCCATCTCGTCGGCCATGTCCAGGCGGCGATCGAATTGGCCTTGGTTGACCCCGCTCCGGCGGCATCCAAGCGCAGTCTGCAGGGCCGGGCATTGGAGCGAGCCAACGGGCGGACCAATGCCCGTCGCCAATCGGCGCGCAAGCGCAAGTTCAAGGGTCCCGAGGGCAACGGCCCAAAGGGCTCCCGTAGAGCCGAATGAGTAGCGTGAATTCCCACTCCAAATCGACCTCTCACCTCCAGGGGCCGCCGCGTAGGACCCCGCCTAGCAGTTGCCCGCTTGCGAGCCACTAGGACCTGTCCCACACTCACTGTCAGCATGCCGATCTTCCCACTCATCAAACACTGGTTCCCACTTCTCCTGGCCCTCCTGGTGCTGGCCGATTTCAGTGCTGCCCAGCGCGGTGGCGGCGGCGGCGGACGGGGCGGGAAACAGGGCGGAGCTGCAAGGGGCGGCGGCAAGGGTCGCCCCTCGGGCAAGTCCAAGGGCGGCCTGGGCGCACCGATCGCCCCGGCACCACTGCCCCCCATCCCCAAGATCTTCCCCCCGCTCGATGGAGCGCGACCGGGACTGCCGACTCCTTTGACTCCAAAGGGTGACCAGCCGCTGCCGGACGCGGGCTCGGGGATAGATCCGGGCGCCATCACCCTGGCCGAAGGCGAGTACATGATCGATCCCTTCGATCCCGTTTTGGAAGAGCGCTACTTTCAAACGTGCGACCACGATGCGAACGGTTGGATCGCCTTTCGCGAAGCGCACTTCAGCTTGCAGCTCTCGCGCAAGAATTGGACCCGATACGATGCCGACTTGGACGGTCGCATCAGTCGCGAAGAGTTCGGCGAAACCTACGCCAAGACCCTGAAACAAATCGGTGCCTTCAAACCGCCCAAGTCCGCGCCCAGTTTGGACGGTGCGACGCTTTCGTCGCCGAACGAACGCTCCCAACAATTGCTCACGTCATTCGACCGCGATGGCGACGGCGCCCTGCAAGAATCGGAAGTCGACCTGCTTCTGTCCAAGGGCGGCCAACACGAAATTTCCCTCAACACCGTCATGGGCGCCGCCGACAGCGATGGTTCCGGCGCCGTGGACAGCACCGAAATTGCCGACTTGGTCCAACTCTTGAAGCTCAAGGGCGGTCTGTTGACAGAGCTGACGGACAGCCCGGGAGGCGAGACCACACAGGACCCTGCGGTTGACGCTCCCTCTTGGCTGTCTCGCCCGAGCACCCCGCGGGTCGCGCGCATTGCCGGCCCGCTGAGCCATTTTGACCGCCTCGATTTTGATCGTGACGGATACATCTCAAGCAAGGACTTGACGATACTGCAGGCTCCTCTGCAATTGCGTGTGCGCACCAATGCCGTCATTGCGGCCTTGGACCGCGACGGTGACAGTCGCTTGAACCCGACGGAATTCAAGACCGCGCTGGAGTGAGCGCCGAATTGCACTGCACTGCGCCGCTGCCGGCGGGCGGGCAGCGGCAATGACTACACGGCGGCTCAGCCGTGCAGGGAGGTCAACTTTTCGAGGCGCGGGCCGCCTTCCGGATCGGCAACGGCAAAATAGTTCTGGCCCTTCAGGGTGACACCGGCAAAACGGCCGGCAGCATTCACGAGGTAAAAGTGGATGCCGAAGTTCGGTACGCCCTTGTCGTTTACCAGCGCGGGCTGCCAGCTCGATGCCCGCTGGGCCTGGCGCGTGATGCGTCGCAGAACTTCGAGCCCGGCTTCTTCGGGACTCGCGCCCTGGCGCATGAGTTCCACTGCCGCAAAGCTGCCGTTGGAAAGGATGGCGGATTCCCCGCGACCGGTTGCGCCGGCACTGCCCGCCTCCTGATCACAGTAAAGGCCCGCGCCGATGATCGGGGAATCCCCCACGCGGCCGGGGATCTTGAACGGCAATCCTGAAGTCGTTGTGGTGCAAGCGATATCGCCATTGCCGGCAACTGCAGAACAATGAATGGTCCCGTGCCAGGGGTCGCTTCCGCGTTTGGAATCAAAGGCCAAGAGCGCCCCATCGGGGTCCGCTCCGAAGTCGACGGCGCGGCTTTGCTTGTCCGCCACCGGGGGCAGGTAATCATCTTGGGCGCTGCGCGTCTCGCACCAGCGCACCCAAGCGCGGCGAGCATTGTCCGTCAGCAGTTCCGTGTGCGCGTGCCCGTGCATGCGAGCGAAATCGTAGGCGCCGCGACCGACCAACAGGCAGTGGTCTGTGCGCTCCATGACCAGCCGCGCCACTTGACTGGGATGCAGGATGTTTTCCAGCGCCGCAACCGCCCCACTGTTGTGGGTCGGAGCATGCATGCAGGCGGCGTCCAACTGCACGCGGCCCTCCGCGTTCGGCAAGCCCCCCAGACCGACGCTCGTGTCCGTGGGATCGGCCTCCACCGGACCGACAACGGCCAGCGCGGCATCGAGGGGGTCGGCACCCTCGAGCAAGCTTGGGTAAGCCGTCTTCATTCCCGGTAGGGCGTTGGCACTGCCCACCAACACGGGCGGCGCTGCCTGCGCAGACTTCCGCACAGCAGCGCTGGGAGCCGGCGAAGCGCCCGTCAGGCAACCGGCCAAGGGCAACGCTGCGGCTCCGGCTAGGAACTTGCGGCGCGAGGGGTGAGCGTTTTCCTTAGGTCGGGGGGGGTTCATGGGTACAAGCAATACAAAGCGAGCCCGCCCGACGCCAGCCAACTTTGGGCCCGAAACCAGCTTTCGGACACCTGCCAAGGCCGGGCGATCTACGCCGAGCCCTTTGCTTGGCCCCGAAGACCCTTTGCTTGGCCCCGAAGAAATGAGCGGCCCTTAAAAGAGGAACGGCCGCAGGCTCCAAATTGGAATCGGCGACCGGTCCAGCCATCCGCTCTCGGGATCCGGGATCCGGCCGATCCAGGCCCCCGATATCGGTGGTGCCCTCTGCTCTCCAATTCGCACGAATGCGAACAGGGTGGCGAGAACGCCCTCAAGACGAGAGCAACGCACATCCAGGTTCCCCGGAAAATCTGATTGCGGCCGGGCCCTCGAGGCTTGCCGTGGAAACACTCTCAAATGAACAATCGTGGACTCAAATTGGGATCAATTTCGAAAAGAAACGTAACTGCGCTGCGACGTGTGAGCAGCCCGGTTTTATGCATGAACAGAGTCACTATCCCCGTAACGAGGCAATGCTGATTCAGCCAATGCCTCGGCCCCGAGGCTACTACGGCGGCATTTGCACACACAAGATTCACCGCATGGCGTTCAAAATTTAACATGCATGTGAAATGGAAACTTTGCCGGCGCACGTGCCGATCTCAGGGCGCGCATTCTTTTTCAACTCAATCCTTTTTTCGGGATGAGGAAATTCACATGCGCTCGAGTGGCGCCTTGGCAAGCTCACACTGCCGCCGGAACCGAGCCAGCAACAGGACATCGCAATCGGAGATTGCCGCTAAACTTCGCGGCCTGTGTTTAAGCTGTGTGCGGTCGAGCGGGATCGCCGCCCCCCGGCGGAAAAGGCCGGAAGTCCTGGCCCCCACTCAGCGCTCCATGTCTTTGCGCCCGATCCAAGCCCCAGGATCTTCCTTGGGGACAAGTTGTGCCGCCTGCGGCTTGACCTCTTGCTCACCATGCGCGAATCCTAGGCGACTCGCATCGCAGGCGAGCAAGTCTCAGCGGCGCTCCCATGATTCCGGCCCAAAAATCATCCCAACCATCGACGCTCCGCAACGCCGTGCGCTTGCTCTCTTCCGGTAGGCGCCTTCGGAGCGGCGCTGGCGTGCCGGCGAGAGCGGGAATCATCGCGCTCTTGGCCGTGTTTGGCGCCCTACTCGCCGGGTGCGGAAACGAATCCGATCGGCCCCACGAACACTCGTCGCCCGAGCGAGCTGCGGCCGCTGGCTTGCTACGGCGCTATCAAACGGAATTCCCCTACCCCACCGAACTGTGGGGCGGCATCGGATCGGGAACTCCCGCAAGGAAGCGCTGGGCCCAACGGGAGCGCGAGTTGCTGAGCCAGGTGGGCGAGGACGTAGACGAAATCGCTCACACCGAGCTAGGCGAGTTGTACACGCGCGTCGAAGAACACGGACGCGGAATGGCTTTCCTCGTGCGCGCACTGGAGCGCGACGCCTCCAACGGTCGGGCCTGGTTGTGGCTTGGCGTCAATCGTTTGAGCGTCGGGCGCTTGGACGAAGCGGAACGGCTCATCGATCATGCCGACCAGTTGCTGCCGGAGAACGCAGCCGTGGCCCGTTTTCGAGGTGACTTGCACTTTCGGCAGGGAGCGCTCTCGCGCGCCGAAGAGGCCTTTGCCGAGTCCGTTGCCTTGGATCCCAATCAATTCGACGCTCAATTGAATCTGGGCGCGTTGCTCGAGGAACGCGAGGCATGGGACGAGGCCCAAGCCCACTTGGAGCGAGCACTCGAGCTGCGGCCGGACAACCTCGAAGCCCTGTTTCGCTTGGCACGCATTGCGCGCAACCTGGGACGCGAAGCGCAAGCGCAAAGCTATACGCACAAGCATGCGCGCGCCACGATTCTGGACGATTGGGGTTATTTGGCTTCGGGCGTTCCCGACGACGAATGCAGCGCGGCCTTGGGCATTTACTATCTTGAGCGCGGACGCATCCCCGATGCTCGAGACGAATTTGAGCGCGCCCTCAAAACGGCGACCGCAGGTTCCGCGCCACGCTTCAATGCCCTGCTCGGTCGTGTTCGCTGCGCCCTTGCCCTGGGGCAAGTGAACGAGGCCAAGTTTGCCCTGGAGCAACTTATTGCAGAG
>JAJDES010000396.1 GCA_029259675.1 Planctomycetota bacterium | reverse complement strand
GTGTTCGCTTGCTCCATGGTGGCCGTTCCCGCCTCCATGGCCCGAACCGTATCGCGCAATTTCGCCGACAGGCCCATCGAGTCCAGCATCCACTGACGAAAATCCTCAGGTTCGGATGCAAGTTCCTCGAGATCCTGGGCCCGCCTGAAAAGGTCGGCCAATTTGACGGCTTCGTTGAGCGCGTTCAAATCCGGATGGTTGGGGTTCGGCTTCCAACTGTTTTTGGAAGCCGCTTTGACGGCGTCGTGGGCGCGCGAGATGTGGACCATCGCGCCGGCGATCCCCTCGAGTTCATTCGCCGCCGGGAAATTCCAATCCATCGCCTTGGTTTGGTACTCAGGCGGAATGTCACCAAAAGCGACGGTGGCATAGAGGCCCTCGTAGCTCGAAGACGTTCCGCACCATTGGCGCATTTCGGCGATCGCTTCTTCGCGCGGGATCCCATCCAACGCCAGCCGCCCGATTGCCGCGGCCGCCGGTCCGCGGTGCTTGCCGTGGTAGCAGTGCACGTAGAACGGGCCTTCCTGCTCGCGGAAGGTCTTGGTGATTTTTGCGACCTCGGCTTCCGTAATGCCCTTGTACTGAATCGGAACGTGTACGTACTTCAATCCATACTTCGCGGCCAGTTCCGCATCGGGCACCTTGCCGTCCACCGACAGAATGGTTCGCACGCCCTTTGCTTGAAGAATCTGGAACGCCTCTTCGTTCTCCGGCTCACCGCCCGAGATGATGTTCTCACTCAACTCGAAAACGTTGTGAAGCGGGGGATGATTCTCCGGCGACGTCTCGGGCAACGTAATGAGCACGGCGGCTTCGTAGGCCGTGCCGGGGCCGGCAAACATGGGCTCGTCCACGAGCGCCGATTTGGACTCGACCGCTTCCAAATCCTCGGCCACCGGACTGCTCTGGCAGGCGACGAAACCAAGGCTTGCGAAGGCTGCCAAAGCCGAAGCAAATGCGATCGAACGGGTGGGCGGGAGCTTGGACTTCATTTTGAAATGGAAGAAGAGGTACGGGAGCTTTCCGGGGTTGCGTAGTTGCCGGCGCTCAGGTGTCGGCAACTCGATCCTCTCCAGCAAATGGTGTTCCCGAGCGGAGACCTTACCTGGAATCATGGCTGCGGCACAAAAAACAGCCCCTCCAGGGGCTCTGGCGGCGCCAGTTGTTACGCAGGCGTAATGCGGTCTCCCCCTTTATGACAATTTGAGGCGGTGTAACCATTTGATCTGGGCTGAGTCCTCGGTGCAGCTGCGATTTCTTACTCGCCGGCCCGATACCGCTGCAGTGGGTCGCCCGGCCCCCCCCCATTGTCCAAACCGCTGCGAAATGGGGCCAAAAGCTTGTCGGCAGGCAGCCGCAGCCCGGACTGTGCTCGCTTGCCCGCCAAGCCGACCTGGACGACCCGAGCCCAATGGTCCCAACAAATAGGGGAAGTGCGCTTTCGCAACCTGTTGCGACGGGCGCCCAAACAGCGATCGATGACCTCCTTACCCGCACTCAAAAGGAGCTGTTCAGGCCAATGCCAAATTCTGTGGATTGGACTCTCGCGCCCATGCAATGCCCAAAAGTAGAGTCCTCGGCTCGATAGCAGGCCTCGACCAAGTCCACTCGTCTCCCCTGGGGGCCTGCGCCCGAAGTGGGTCGACGTCCGTTCCGACGCCGTAACAAGTTCGAGCCGGGTAATGGATTCAAGCACCGTCGGCAGCGTGTGGTACAGCACTTGCCCTACGATTGGTCCGACGACCCGCGTCGTGACCCCGGCACTTGGCCATGATCCCATGGCGCGTCCGATCGGCGAAGCAGCAGAACACGACGAAACGGTGTCCAAAACAGACGCCTCCCAAACATCGATGCTATACGCGCAACCAGCCTTTGGCCCCACAATCAGAGGCACCGAAACTTCTCCCCGAAGCGAGCCGCGCCAAGCCGCAGCGGGCAGTCACTCACTGCGGAGGATCGAACCAAAACCCGCACGCTGCGGGAGGGCAACGCTCCGCATTTTGTGCTTAATCGCCTCGACCGTATGGCTCGCATCCTGCGGTCGAAGCGCTGATTTGGTCGTCTATGTGGCCCTGGACCAGGTGTTTTCCGAAGAGCTCATTAATGAGTTTGAGCAGGAGACCGGACTCGTCGTCGATGCTCGCTTCGACATTGAACAGTCAAAAACCGTGGGGCTGGTCCAAGCCATCGTCGAAGAGCAACGGGCCGGAGCTCCGCGCTGTGACGTCTTTTGGAACAACGAAGTCGGGCACACCGTGCGCTTGGCGGAGGAAGGACTTTTGGCCGCTTACCGCCCGACAAGCGCCGAAGCCATCCCGGCCTCTTTCCGCGACCCCGAGAATCGCTGGACCGGCTTTGCCGCCCGCGCTCGAGTTCTGATCGTCAATACCGATCAAGTCAGTCCGGAGGAAATGAAATCGATTGCGGGACTCGATGACATTTTTAATGCTCGCTGGAAGGGCAAAGTCGGCATCGCTCGGCCGTTGACGGGCACGACCATGACCCACGCTGCGGCACTGTATGAACGCCTCGGCGAAGACCGGGCGCGCTCCTTTTGGAAGCGCGTGCAGGCGGCGGGCGAGGTCGGCGACATTGCCATTGTCACCAGCAATGGTGAGTTGATGCGGCGCGTTTCCAGCGGAGCCCTGGCCTGGGGCTGGACCGACACGGACGACTTCAATGTGGCCCGCGAGAACGGGCATCCGGTCGCCATCATCTATCCCGATCAGGGCAGCGACGACATGGGCGCGCTGCTGATCCCGAACACCGTTTGCATTCTCGCCGATGCACCGCACCCCGATGCCGCTCGCCAATTCGTCAATTGGGTCCTGCGGCCGGAAATTGAAAAGCGTTTGGCCTTTTCGCGCTCGGCGCAAATTCCGGTGCGGGGCAACGTCGAGCACCCCGAGTACGTGCGCCTTCCAGGCCTTGACTTCCGCGCCATGGAGATCGACTACGCTGACATCGGTCGAGCCCTTGAGGCGCGCGGCGAAGAGCTGCGCGATTTATTCGTTCGGTGAGCCGCCCACTTCTACTACTGGCCGGTGCGCTGCTGCTATTGGCAGGTGTCGCCCCCGTGGTCGCGATGTCTATGCGCGTCGAGTCCGGCGCGTGGGCCGGTCTGCTTGAGTCCCGAACCATAATTCTGCTTGGGCGAACGCTGGGCCTCGGGTTGGCCAGCGCCGGATTGGCCACGGCCATCGGTTTGCCGTTCGGATGGCTCACGGCGCGCACCAATGTTTTTGGTGGCAACTTGCTGCGCCCACTGGGACTCGTCCCACTGCTGCTGCCCCCGATCGTGCTGGCGATGACCTGGACGATGCTGAATGCGATGACCGCGTCGGCGATTCAAGGTCGCGATTACGAGCGCGAAGGCGCATCGCTCCAGATCGGCCCCGCCGGCTTTCCGCTCTGCCACGAATGCAAGGACGGCTACGTGATCGCGCTCTGCCTTGGGGGGCTACTGGTCAAGCTCGCGCCGTGGATGATCGAAGC